>JBEIHO010000052.1:0-17811 GCA_040381215.1 Alphaproteobacteria bacterium
AGGTTGGAGGGTGGCCCCCATCCGTCACGCTGCGGGCGCAGCGCGCCACCTTCCCCCGCTGGCGCGGGAGAAGGGCAATAAGGGTTGGCGACTGCAACTAACGTCGTAGCCCTTCCCCCGCTTGCGGGGGAAGGTGGATCGCTGCGGCAGCAGCGAGACGGATGGGGGAGCCGGCGCTCAGGCGGTGCGCAGGTGCCAGCGGTAGTCGAAGTCGGTGACTTCGGCGAAGAAGCGCTCGCATTCGGCGCGCTTGATGGCGGAGAAGATGCGGACGAAATCCGGGCCGAAATAGTTGGCGATGAATTTCGAGTCCTCGAAGGCGTCGAGCGCGTCGAACCAGTTGAGCATGAGGCCTTCGGCCTTGGTCTCGTAGCCATTGCCCGTCGTGGCGGGGCCGGGGTCGATGCGGTTGGTGATACCATGATGCATGCCGGCCAGAACGGCGGCCGCCGCGAGATACGGGTTGGCGTCGGCGCCCGAGATGCGATGCTCGACGTGGCGGGACTTTGCGGGGCCTGCGGGGATGCGGAAGGAGACCGTGCGGTTGTTCACGCCCCAGGTGGGTGCGACCGGCGCGTAGGTGTTGCGGCGGAAGCGGCGGTAGGAATTCGCGTTCGGTGCAAAGATCGCCATGCTGTCATTGATGGTCGAGGCCATGCCGCCGATGGCGTGCTGCAGCAGGTGATTGCCCGCGGGCTCGTCGCTGGCGAAGAGGTTGTTGCCCTTGGCGTCGTTCAGCGACAGGTGGATGTGCATGCCCGAGCCCGCCTGGTCGGAGAAGGGCTTGGCCATGAAGCAGGCGATCATGCCGTGCTTCTCGGCAACGCCCTTGACGAGGCGCTTGTACTGGATCGCCTCGTCGACGGCCTGCAGCGCGTCGGCGCGGTGGGTCAGCGTGATCTCCATCTGGCCGGGCGCGTATTCGGAAATCACGCTTTCGGCCGGCAGGCCCTGCGCGTCGCAGGCGGCGTAGAGCTCGCGCAGGAACGGATCGAAGTCGTCGAGTTCCTGGATCGAGTAGACCTGGATCTGGTCGTTGTAGATGCCGCCGGGCGCCATGGCGGGCTGGATCTTGCCGTTGCGGGCGGCTGCCTTGTCGAGCAGATAGAACTCGAGCTCGATGGCGAGGACCGGGTGAAGGCCGTCCTTCTTCATGCGCTCGCTGATCTGCTGCAGGCGCAGGCGCGGGTCGGCCGCGGCAATGGGGCCCGCCTCGGCGTCGAAGGACAGGTAGACCTGGCCGGTGCGGTCGAGCCACGGCGTGCGCTTGAGTGTCCCGGGAATGGGGGTCGCGAAACAGTCGCGGTCGCCGATCTCCCACAGCAGGCCGGAGCCTTCGACGTCCTCGCCGAGCACGGTCAGCGCGAAGAGGGATGAGGGGAACGCCCTGCCCGTCTCGTAGACGGATTTCAGCTCGTGCGGCCGCAGGCCCTTGCCACGCTGGATGCCGACGGGGTCGGTCAGGATCACGTGGACGAGCTCGATGTCGGGATGCTTCTTCAGGAAGGTCTCGAGTTCGCCCTGCGGGCTGGTCTGTGTCTTTGGATCAAGCATGGGACAACTCGTCGATCAGGTCTGACAGGGCGCGCACCAGGTGGTCGATATCGGCATCTTCCGTTTCGGGGCACACGAGCATCATATTGTGAAAAGGTGTAATCATTACACCACGATTCAGCAGTCCCAGATGCAGGCATTTTTCGAGGCCATCATGGAAGGCGGCCTCGGCCTGACGGCCCGTGCGCGGGGGAACGGGACAGAACTGGAACTCGCAGCGGCTGCCGATCTGGGTGACTGACCAGGCAAGGCCCTTTTGCCTTAACGTTTCGTCAAGGCCTGCCTTCAGGCGTTCGGCGCCTGCGATCATGCGCCTGAAGGCGGCGTCGGTCATGACGTCGGCGAGATTGGCGCGCATCGCGTGCATGGCGAAGGCGTTGGCCGACAGCGTCGTGCCCATGCCGGAATGGCCGTGGCCATCGGATGCGGCGTGCCGGCGGGCGTCGTCCATGCGGGTGGCGATGTCGGCGGTGAACCCGAACACGGCGCAGGGGATGCCGCCGGCGACGGGCTTGCCGAGGACGAAGATGTCGGGCTCGAGGCCGAAGCGGCGCGTCCAGCCGCCGGGGCCTGTCGAGATGGTGTGGGTCTCGTCGATGATCAGCAGCGTGCCGGTCTCGCGCGTCAGCCGGCGCAGCGCGTCGTGGAAACCCGCGTCGGGCAGGACCATGCCGATATTGGTGAGGGCGGGCTCGGTGATGACGGCTGCGATCTCGTGCGTGCGCAGGGCTTTCTCGAGGGCCGGGAGGTCGTTGAACTCGACCACGACGGTCGTGCGCGTGACGTCGTCGATGCTGCCCAGCTGGCCGGGACGCGGCACTGTGCGACCCTCGACGAGGCGCACCATCGTCTCGCCCACCGTGCCGTGATAGCAGCCGTCGAAGACAAGGATCTTCGGCCGGCCGGTGATCGCGCGCGCCCAGCGCAGGGCATAACGGTTGGCGTCGGTGGCCGTGGCGGTGACCTGCCAGTAGTCGAGGCCGAAGCGGCGGGCGAGCTCGTCGGCAACCCAGACCGCGTCCTCCCCCGGCAGCATGGTCGTGTAGCCGCGGGTTGCCTGGTCGCGGATCGCGGCGGCGACGGGGGCCGGCGCGTGACCGAACATCGTGCCTGTGTCCCCGAGACAGAAATCGGCATAGGCGTGGCCGTCGACATCGGTGAAGCGCGCGCCGCGGGCGTGATCGACGAAAAGCGGGAACGGTGTCGGCCAATCGGCCATCCAGTGCATCGGCACGCCGCCGTGGAGATGATGACGGGCACGCGCGGCCAGGGCTGCGCTTTTGGGGTTGGCGGCGGCAAAGCGGTCGCGCTCGGCTTGCGTGAGGCGGGCGATGGCGGCGTCGGCGTGCGGAATGGCGCGGGTCATGTCTCGGCGGTGCGTGCGAGGGCTTCGGACAGGCGATCGGCAAGGGCGTTGCCGGGGGCGAAGACCTGGGTTGGCTTGTCGAGCGTGAAGAGCATGTCGGGGGCGCGCGCGCGCAGGAAGTCGACCAGGGGCTCGACACGGGTCTCGGGCACCAGCATCGTCGTGGCAGACGCGTGGGGGGGCGTCATGCGCCTGGCCTCGAAGCGGGAGCCGAGTTCCTGCAGGAGGGCTTCGTCGACGCTGTTGCCAGGCAATTCCACGATGCGCGATGCCTTGGCAAGCACGCTGGCTCCGATGCGATCGAGAAGTCCCTGCGCGGCGGCGCGGGCGGGCGGGCTCCAGGGCGCGCGCATGCTTGCGGCAAGGATGGCCTGGCTTTCGAGGATGACGCCGTCGTCGAGGATCTTCAGCTCGTTGGCGGCAAGGGTTGCTCCGGTGGTCGTGATGTCGACGATGAGCTCGGCGGTGCCGGCGGCGGGTGCACCCTCGGTGGCGCCGAGGCTTTCGATGATCCGGTAGTCGGCAATGCCGTGGGATGCGAAGAAGCGGCGTGACAGGCCGACGAATTTCGTTGCGACGCGCAGCTTGCGGCGATGACGCGCGTGGAAGCTGGCGGCGACGTCGTCGAGGTCGGCCATGGTCGCCACGTCGATCCAGCAACGCGGAACGGCGACGACCACGTTGGCGCGACCAAAGCCGAGCCGCTCGACCGTGATGACGCGGGAACCGGCGTCCTGTTCGGCGAGAAGATCCTCACCCGTGACGCCAAGGTGCACATGGCCGGAGATGAGCTCCTCGGCGATCTCGGCGGCCGAGAGCAGCGACACGCTCACATCGGCGGCCCCGCGCAGACGCGCCGTGTAATCGCGCGCGCCGCCGGAACGCTGCAGGGCGAGGCCTGCGTCGGCCAGGTAGTCGAGGGCCTGCTCCTGGAGGCGCCCCTTGGATGGCAGGGCGAGAATGAGGTGGCTCATCTTCGACCTCCCTGGGCGGCGATGGCGGCCATGAGGCGGTCGCAGAAGATGGCAAGGCCGATGGCGGGGGTGGGCCTGGCGGCACCCAGTGATGTCAACAGGCCGTCATAGCGCCCGCCACCGGCAAGCGGCAGCGCGCTTGCCGCGGTGCGCAGCTCGAAAATGAAGCCGGAGTAGTACTCCATGTTGCGGCCGAACTGGGATGCGTATTCCATGCGCGCAAGGTCCATGCCGCCGCCGGCGAGCAGGTCGAGGCGCGCGCTGAAGGTCTCGAGGGCATGGTCCATGTCAATCGAAGCGGCGGCGGCGAGCTTGCGGATGGCGCCGAGGCTGCCCCTGGCGTTGGTGCGCAGAGAGAGAAACGACTCGATCGTGGCGGCGGCGACCGGCGACAGGCGTGCCGAGGCGGCGTCGGATGCGCGCGCGAGCATGCGCTCGGCGATTTCCTCGAAGCTGCGTGTTCCGCTGAGGCGGATACCCGAGAGCTCCATCATCTCGCGCAGCCGCTCGCGGGCGCGGGCGGGTGGTTCGCCGGCAAACGTGGCCGCAAAGCGGTTGGCGCCTGCGGGGTCTTCGGCCATGCGCGCGAGAACGTCGCGCAGGCGCCTCTGGTTCCAGGCGTGGCGGCGGATGCGGGCGGCCCAGCTTGCCGGAAGCCTCAGGCCTTCGAGCAGCGCGCCGAGAAGGTTCACGTCGCCTATGGTGATGCTGGTCGAGCGAAGGCCTGCCTTCTGCAGCGACTTGTGCGTGAGCATCAGGATTTCAATGTCGCGCACGGGCGTGTCGGGGGCGCGAAAGCTCTCGAGGCCTGCCTGGAAAGACTGCACGGGCTGGCCCGGCGCCTGCGGGTCGAGGCGGAAGACAGGGCCGGCGTAGCAGAGCTTGAGGGCCTCGAGGCAATCCGGCTGGCGCGACAGGTAAAGCTTGGCGGCGGGTATCGTCAGGTCGGGGCGCAGGCAGAACTCGGTGCCGTCGGGACCGGTGAAGACGCAGGTCTGGCTGCGCAACTCCTCGCCCATGCGGTCGAGGAAGGCGTTGGCGGGTTGCACGATGGCGGGATCGACACGCTCGGCGCCGAAGGCTGCGAACTCGGCGAGCAGTAGGGCTGCCTGCGCTTCCAGCGCGGCCACATCGGATGCGGCGGCGGTCGGCAGGCCGGCGCTCACCGGTTGCGCTCCATGATGCTGCGCACTGCGGCGACAAGGCCTGCGCGCGGCACGGTGACCTGTGCGTCGGCGCCCTTGGACCACTCGGCGCGGTCCTTGATGTCGCGGGCGTGCTCGGCGCCGAGGACGAGGTCCTTCAGCGTGACGACGCCCTTGGCGCGTTCGTCGCTGCCCTCGATGACGGCGACGGGGCTTGCGCGCTTGTCGGCGTATTTCATCTGCGCCTTCATGCCGGAGGTGCCGGTGTAGAGCTCGGCACGGATGCCGGCTGCCCGCAACTCGCGCACCATGGCGTAGTATTGCGGGACGGCGTCGCGGTCCATGACGAGGACGACGACCGGTCCGTGGCTGCGCGTCCGGTCTGCCTGCCTTGCGTTGAGGGCCGCCTGCAGCCGGCTGACACCGATCGAGATGCCTGTCGCCGGCACCTGCACGCCCTTGAAGCGGGTGACCAGGTCATCATAGCGACCGCCGGAGGCGACGGCGCCGAAGCGCACGACCTGCCCGTCGTCGTTGGTGACCTTGAATGTCAGCTCGGCCTCGACGACGGGGCCGGTGTAATAGGCAAGCCCACGGACGATGGCCGGGTCGAAGGCGATGCGCGCGTCGGTGTAGCCATTGCCGCCGAGGAGCACGTCGATCTCGCGCAATTCAGCGACGCCTTCCCTGCCCTGCACGCTGTCGCCGACGAGGTGGGCGAGCTCGTTGCAGATATCGGTTCGCGCGGCGCCGGCGACCTGGGTGAAGGCTATCACGCGCGCAATGGCGTTCGGCGACAGGCCGGCGCCCCTGGTGAAGTCACCCGATTCGTCCTTGCGGCCGGCGCCGAGCAATTGCGTGACGCCGTCCGTGCCGAGGCGGTCGAGCTTGTCGATCGCGCGCAGGACGCCCAGGCGCTGTGCGTCGTGCTCGGCGCCACTGCCGATGCCGATTGCCTCGAGAATGCCGTTCAGGATCTTGCGGTTATTGACCTTCACGACATAGTCGCCGGCGAGGCCCAGCGCGTCGAACACGTCGCAGAGCATCATGTAGCCTTCGGCGTCGGCGACAGGCGAGGCGGTGCCCACCGTGTCGGCGTCGAACTGCGTGAATTCGCGGAAGCGGCCCGGACCCGGCTTCTCGTTGCGGAAGACCTGTCCCACCTGATACCGGCGGAAGGGCTTGGGCAGCGCGTCGAAGTTCTCGGCAACGAAGCGGGCGAGCGGCGCGGTCAGGTCGTAGCGCAGCGACAGCCATTGCTCGTCATCGTCGCGGAAGGCAAAGACGCCTTCGTTGGGACGGTCGAGATCGGGCAGGAACTTGCCGAGCGCGTCCGTGTATTCGATGGAGGGTGTCTCGAGGGGGTCGAAGCCGTAGGACTCGTACACCGTGCGGATGGTGTCGAGCATGCGGCGCTCGGCGACAAGATCGGCGCCGAGGCGGTCACGGAAGCCACGCGGCTTTTCGGCGGCGGGCCTGGCAGTCTTTTCCTTGGACATCTTCATCAGTCACGTGCGGGGATCGATGCGCCTAACATGTCATGGCGCGGCAGGCGAGGCCATGGCGGAAATCCGCGATTAAATGCGCCAAAACGTCATGCACGGCCGGCTTTCGCCGACCGTGCATGGCTTCTGGCCAAAAACCGCTGGTGCTATTTCGGCTGCTCGGGGGCTGGCGCCGCCTTCTGCTGCTCGGCCCAGGCCGCATTTGCCAATGTCACGACGTAGGCGCGGATGTTCCTGACATCCTCCTCGTTGAGGTGATCGGCGAAGGACGCCATGCCGTTGCCCGCCAGTTCGCCCTCGAGAACGATCTCCTTGTAGCGGGCGAAGACTTCGGGGGAAGACATCCGCAGGTCAGGCAGGACGCCCGAGCTCATCGCGAAGAAGCCGTGGCAGACGCCGCAGTAGCGATGGTAGGTCTGGCTGCCCTTGGTGATCTGGGCTGCTGCGAAAGTTTCGGCGGGCGGCTGGGCCATGGGACCGCGCAGCTGCTCCTCCACCACGAGCTCGGCCTTGCCGCCGAGCTTGTAGGAGAGGATCTTGCCATTGTTTGCGTAGCGGTTGATGGCGTTGGCCGGCTCCGGCACCAGCGTGATGCCGACGCCACCCCAACCGGCGAGTACGGCGACATATTGCTCGCCGTCGACCGAATAGGTCACGGGCGGGGCAATGATGCCGATCTTGGTCTCGGTCTTCCAGACCTCTTCGCCGGTGTCGGCCTTCCAGGCGCGGAAGGTTCCGTCGCCGCCGCCCTGGAAGACGAGGTTGCCCGCGGTCGTCAGCACGCCGCCGTTCCAGAAGACCTGGTGCTTGTGGCGCCAGACTTCCTTCTGGGCCACCGGGTCCCAGGCGATGAGGTTACCCTCGACGGTGGGAAGGGGCTGGCCTGCGCGGATCGCGGCCTCGGTCAGGCTTGCAATCGCGCCGAAGTCGACGCCCGTGTTCCAGACGCCCGGCTTGACCGACCTGGTCTTGTCATAGGCGAACATCTGCGGGGTCAGCTGGGAGGGGATGTAGACCAGCTTCGAGTTCGGGTTGAACGCCATGGGCTGCCAGTTATGACCACCATGCGGCGATGGCTGAACCATCTTGGGGCTGTCGCGGTAGGCGCTCGAGGTGTCCTCGATCGGGCGGCCATTGGCATCAAGCCCCTTGGCCCAGGTCACGGGGACGTAGTTCTTGCCCGAGATGAACTTGCCGGTTTCGCGATCAAGCACGTAGAAGAAGCCGTTCTTGGGGGCGTGCAGGAGGACCTTGCGCGGCTGGCCATCGATCTCGAGGTCGGCGAGGATGATGTGCTGGGTTGCGGTGTAGTCCCAGGTGTCGCCGGGCGTCTGCTGGAAATACCATGCCATCTGTCCGGTGTCGGGCTTGATCGCGACAATGGAGGAGACATAGAGGTTGTCGCCACCGCCCGGCGAGCGAAGATATCGGCTCCACGGCGAACCGTTGCCGGTGCCGATGTAGAGAAGGTCGAGATCGGGGTCATAGGCCATCGAGTCCCACACCGTGCCGCCACCGCCGACTTCCCAGTATTTCCAACCCTGCGGGTCGGCCTTCCATGTCGGCAGGGCTGCCTTCAGGTGATCGCCTTCGGGCGGCACGCGCGGATCGCCGGGCACGGTATAGAAGCGCCACAGCTGGCGTCCCGTCTCGGTGTCATACGCGGTGATGTAGCCTCGAACGCCCAGTTCGCCGCCGCCGTTTCCAATGATGACCTTGTCCTTGACGATGCGCGGTGCGCCCGTAATCGAGTAGGGCTTGTTGCGATCGATGGTGCTGATGTCCCAGATGGGCTTGCCGGTCTTCGCATCGAGGCTGACAAGGCGGCCATCGATGGTACCGACGTAGACCCTGCCCTTCCATACCGCGACGCCGCGGTTGACGACATCGCAGCAGGGCTTGCGGCCCCATTCACGCGGAACTTCGGGGTCATAGACCCAGAGCTGCTGACCGGTCTTGGCGTCGAGCGCGTAGACGACGCTCCAGGAGCCGGTGGCAAACATCACGCCATCCTTGACGATGGGCGAGGCTTCGAGACCGCGGATCGAGTTCGTATCGAAGCTCCAGGCGAGACCCATGTCCTTGACGTTGCCGGCGTTGACCCGGTCGAGCGGCGAATAACGCTGCTCGCCATAGGTACGCCCATGCGCCAGCCAGTTACCGGGGTCTGCGTCGGCGGCCTGGATCCTGGCGCCGTCGATGTCGGCGGCCTGGGCCAGCATCTTCTGCATCGCCTGGGTCTGGGCAATGTCCGGGGTCTGCGTCCCCGAAATCACATTGGTGACTGTCGTCGCCGGGCCGCCGAAGCGTGCGCCCAGTACCGGTATCGCCAATACGGCACCCACGGCAGCGGCCACCATCCAAAGACGAGCGTTCTCGGAAGCCATTTTAAGTTCCCATCCCCTGCATCGATTGCATGAGTGTGCAGCGTAACGGGGCCCTTGGGAGGCCGCAACGGGTGGTAGCGTCCGGCGACCACTAAATTCCACACCCGGGAAGCGTCACGACGAAGGTGCTTCCACTTTCGAGAACGACCTCACCGCCATGCAGGCGCGCTATCTGCCTGACAATGGCGAGCCCCAGGCCCGCGCCTGTCTCAACGCGGGATGCCTGCGGCCTGCGGAAGAAAGGCTCAAACACGCGTTCGCGGTCCTCGGGCGCCACGCCATCGCCGGCGTCGGTGACTTTCAGGACCACGCTGGTGCCACTGGCTGAAACCTCCACGTCAATGGGGCGCCTGCCGTACTTGCCTGCATTCTCGAGGAGGTTGCGGATGATGCGCCGCAGCAGGCGGGGGTCGCCCCGTACTTCCACGGCAGCACCTGAAACACCTATGTCATCGTAGCGGGACGCCTCTTCTGCGGCGAGCGCGAGCAGATCAACGTCCTCCACCGTGTCGAGACTTCGCATTGCGTCGAGGCGACTTGTCAGCAGGATCTCGTCGATCAGGGCATCAAGCTCGGCGATGTCGCTGGCAACGCCTGCTCGCAGGGTTTCGTCCCCGGCCACGCCAAGACGCTCGACCCCAAGGCGCAGACGCGTCAAGGGGGTGCGCAGCTCATGGCTTGCATTGGCCAACAGCATGCGGTGCGCGTTCACCAGTTGCTCGATGCGCGCGGCGGCTGCGTTGAAGCTCTCGGCGACGCGGGCGACCTCGTCCCGACCCTCGACCTTCACCCGGATTCCCAGGTTGCCTGCACCGAGGGTTTCCACGCCTTGCTGAAGGCGCTCGAGGCGACGGGTCAGTCCGCGCACGACAGGAAAGGATCCAATCGCAAGCACGAGCCCGACCACGGCCAGATGCGCCAGAAAGCCAGGACCGCGCATCTGCCGCTGCCAAGGCGGGCGGATGACGATCTGGCGGCCATCGCGCAAGGTGAATTTCCAGACGGGGTTGCGGGCAGCGCCTCGTGGACGGTCTTCGTCGACCTCGCCAGGCGCTGGCAGGGCCGCGCCCGCCGCGCCGACGAGGCGGCCTGCGCGATCGTAGACGGCAAGGTCGGCCTCAAGCAGTCCCGAGAGGCGACGGATCGCGGCTTGCTGGACATCCGGCGGCGCATTCGGGTCGCCCAGCGCCGCTGTTGCCAGGCCCGAGGCCATGCCGAAGGATTTTCGCGCCGTGGCCAACTCGGGCCCGGTCGACCAGATGGCTACCGATACCAGCAACGCCAGAAGCAGCGTGGCGACTACCGTCGCGTAGACCTTCACGTAGAGACGGTCGAAGACGCGCATGGGACCTGCCCAACCTGTCGGGTTCATGGCTTCATCCTGAATGTCTAATCCCGAGGTCGTTCACGGCCGACCTCATCGTCCTGAACCCTGGAGAAAACATAGCCGGCGCCGCGCACCGTCAGGAGGCGCCTTGGCTTGCGCGGATCATCCTCTATGGCTGCGCGGATGCGCGAGACGTGCACGTCGATCGAGCGGTCGAAGGGGTCGAGCGACTGGCCCTTCAACAGGTCCAGCAACTGCTCGCGCGAGAGCACCCTGCCCGCGCGCTCGGCGAGCAGACGCAGGATTTCGTACTGGTGGGATGTGAGCGGACGAGCATGCCCATCGATGCGAACCTCGCGGGCGCCACGATCCATTTCAATCCTTCCAAAAACCAGAACGTTCTGGTTCGCCGGCGTGACCGAGCGGCGCAGGATGGCGCGCAGCCGGGCGACAAGCTCGCGCGGCTCGAAGGGTTTGGCGAGGTAGTCGTCGGCGCCCATCTCGAGGCCGATGACCTTGTCCATGGCGTCGCCGCGTGCGGTGAGCATCAGTATTGGCGTGCGCTGGCGCGCGCGCAGCTCGCGACAGATGTCGAGCCCATCCCCGTCGGGCAACATGAGGTCCAGGATGATGGCGGCTATGGCCGGGGACCGCGCCGCCTGCAGCGCGTCTGCGCCCGTGGACACATGCGATACGAGAAAGCCGGACTGGCGCAGCCAGGCGTCCAGCATCTGCGCCAGTCTAAGGTCGTCCTCAACAAGCAGAATCTTCTGGGTCAAGGCTGTCCTGGCCCCTTGCTTGGTGCGCAGTACTCACCTGCGGGCGTTCAAGGCAATCAAAAATCCAGGCGCTGCGCAAGCTTCGCACGCTGCTCGGGCGTCAAGACCTCGGCTGCGTCCGCGATGGCCTGAACCATCCGGCGGCTTGCCGCGTCGGCCTCGGCAAGCTGCGCAGCACGCAGCGCCTCGAGGGCCGCCCGATCGACGGTGGGTGCGGTCAGGAGCTGCCTTGCCTGCCGGCGCGCGTCGCGCATCTTTGCGCGCAAGGGCTGCAGATCCCTTGCGGCCGCCTGCGCGATTTCGGTCAGGCGCTTTTTCTGGTCTTCTGTCGCGTCAAGCCTGCGTGCGGCGAACCCGATCATGCGCTCGATGCGCCGGGGAGCGAATTGCTCGTCGCGGGGACCGTCCTGCATCCAGTGGTGGCCCCGCCACCCCTGGCCAAAGCCCATCGCGTGATGGCGATACATGCCCAGCCCCGCCACTGCCAGGCTGCCGGCCACGATGCCCAACAGCAGCACGATGGTCATGGCAAGGTAGCCAAAACGCTTGCCCCGGGTTTCCTGCGGCTTTGCCTCTTCCGACATTCTGTCACTCCGTTTGTTCAGGTTTTTCGTCCAGCGAGGCCGCCAAGGGCCCGTCGATCAGGAACATGGTGCGGGCCCGTTTCGGCTGCGTGTCCGGATTGTAAAGTTTTGTGTCTGAGGGCATGGCTGGCCTCTGCCGACAAGGGGGCCGACAAGGGGGCCGACAAGGGGGAATGCCTTCCGGTGGCCCGGCGGCCAAGGTCGTTAACCCATGGGATTGCCCTTGTACCGGGGCCTTTTTAAGGGTTGTGCAGAAAGCACGATATCGGTCTAATCCCGCGCCTTCGCATTGACACCCTCCCTCACAGACACCAGATCGTGACGCCATGGCAAGACTGACCCTCGTCCCCGACAACACAACCATCGATTTCGTCGGCAATCGCTATCTGGCATTTGCCATCGATGGCCTGCTTGTCGTTGCGACGCTCCTGTCGCTGTGGTTTCAGGGGCTGAACCTCGGCATCGATTTCACGGGTGGTGTCGTGATCGAGGCGTCGAGCAGCAAGGCGATCAATTTCGACGAGGTTCGAGAGAAGATCGTCGGGTTGGGTTACAAGGACCCGACCGTGCAGCAGTTCGGTGACGACAAGAGCCTTCTGATCCGAATCAAGCCAACGGCGGGGCTCGAGGGCAAGGAACAGGACGCGGCTGCCAGCATTCGCGGTACCCTGGGGGCTGAGTACACCATCAAGCGCGTCGAGGCCGTGGGTCCGAAGGTCTCCAATGAACTTTTCCAGAGCGGTATCCTGGCCACGACCCTTGGCGTGCTCATCATCGGTGTCTATGTCGCCTTTCGGTTCGAGTGGCAGTTCGGCATTGCCGCGATGCTTGCGACGGGACACGACGTGCTTGTGGCCGTGGGTCTTTATTCGCTGCTGCAGTTCGACTTCAACCTGACGTCTGTTGCGGCGCTGCTGCTGCTGGCCGGGTATTCGGTGAACGATACCGTTGTCGTATTCGACCGCATCCGCGAGAACAGGCGCCTGTTCAAGAAAATGCCATTCGGCGGCCTGATCAACCTGTCGACCAACCAGACCTTGTCGCGCACGTTCCTGACCAGCTTCACCACTGCCCTTTCGGTGCTGCCGCTGCTTCTGTTCGGTGGCGAGGTCTTGTTCGGTTTTGCGGCAACCATCCTGTGGGGCATCATCATCGGCACCTATTCATCGGTGTTCGTGGCGTCCTGCGTGCTGCTTTACCTGCCCGCCATCCAGATGGGACAGCAGCCGACAGACCAGGTGGGCGTGCAGCCGTAAGGACACCCTGCCAAAGCTGACATTTTACGTGGATTTAACCGCGTGGCTTCAAGCATCGCATCTCTTTTGATGGCTCATTGCCTATGGGGTGCGATCTCTTGTCCGTCCTTGCCAAAGACGCAAAGCTGCCTTTCTTCGGTATTCGAGAACGCCTGACTTCGCGCCTCCTGCGCGCGTCATCACCCGCCGACGAGAGCGAGCGGCAAAGTGCCGAACTGCTGGCGGTGGCACATGCGGTGCAGCAACGCGTGGGTCAAAAGGTCGTCGAAGCCGCAGCGACGACGGCCGCTATGCGCGAGCAAGCCGAGACCATGTACGCGGCCGTGCGGCGCACGGAGGCCATGACGACCGAGGTGCGCGCGGCAAGCCAGCGGTCGGTTGAAAACACGCGCGTGATTGCGGGCGCCGCGCAGCGCCTGTCACTGACCATTACCGATGTGAATGGCTGCCTCGCGCAGACCAATGTCTCGACCCGCAATGCGGTCGATGCGAGCCTGCGGGCAAAAGGCAAGATCGAAGAACTTTCCGACGCCGTCTCGCGCATCGGCGAAGTCGTCAAGGCGATCCGCGAGATCGCGGCGCAGACGAACCTGCTGGCGCTGAATGCGACCATCGAAGCAGCCCGTGCGGGTGAAGCCGGCAAGGGATTTGCCGTGGTCGCCAACGAAGTGAAGCAGTTGTCGATGCAGACGGCGCGGTCCACCGAGGAAATACGCACGCGCATCGACCAGATCGTGCTGGCGACACGATCCGCCGTCGCCTCGAATGAAGAGATCGACTGCCTCATCCGCGCGGTGGATTCCTCGGCGCGCGCCATGGGACAGGCGATGACCGAACAGGGGCTGGCGACCAGCGAGATCGTGACCTGCGTCGAGCAGACCATTCCTGCCATCGAAAGTGCGGCGGCGGCGATGCTGAAGGTGAACGAGGAAGCCGTGGTGGCGGGCGCGGCCGCACTTGCGGTGCGCAACAGCACCGAGGGCCTGTCGCGGGACATCAATGCCCTTCATGATTCCGTCGAGGGGATCCTGAGCGCATCGACGGTGGGAAGCCGGCAGCGTGGCGCTGCACGCTACGAGGTCATGCGGAAGGCCCTGATCGAAACAGCACGCCTCGGGCGCGCCGATGTCGTCATCGAGGATATTTCAGCGACGGGCGCCCAGATCCAGGGTGGCGCCGGGCTCACGATGGGCTCGACGGGCGCACTGGTCATCGATGGCCAGCACTTTCCGTTCGAAGTCATCGGGCTTACGCCACGCGCGCAGCGCTTGCGGTTCTCCTGCGCGTTCGACGCGGGCATGGAAGCCATGTTCACGCGGATCACGCACGGGCTTGCGCCGGTCACGCGAAACGGCGCACGCGCCGCCGCCTGAGGGCAGCGGCGCGGCGAGGGTCGATCAGGCTGCAGCCGATTGGCCTTGCGGCACCTGGCGTATGAGATGGTCGAACGCCGAGAGTGCGGCGGTTGCCCCATCACCCATTGCGATCACGATCTGCTTGTAGGGCACCGTGGTTGCGTCCCCGGCCGCGAAGATCCCGGGAACCGACGTGGCGCCGCGGCGGTCAACCTCGATCTCGCCGCGCGGGCTGAGGGCGAGCGCCCCCTTCAACCACTCCGTATTCGGCAGAAGCCCGATCTGGACGAAGATGCCGTCGAGATCGACGCGCTTGACCTCACCGGTCTTGCGCTCCTTCAGGCTCAAGCCCACGACGCGCTTGCCATCCCCGTGCACCTCTGTCGTCTGGGCGGAGGTCAGGATTGCCACGTTGGGGAGCGAGCGCAGCTTGTCCTGGAGAACGGCGTCGGCGCGCAGGCGATCGTCGAACTCGATCAGCGTGACATGCGCCACGATGCCCGCCAGATCGATGGCCGCTTCGACGCCGGAGTTGCCACCGCCAACGACGGCGACACGCTTGCCTTTGAAGAGCGGGCCATCGCAATGCGGGCAATAGGCAACGCCGCGATTGCGGTACTCGGCCTCGCCGGGAACATTCAACTGCCGCCAACGGGCACCCGTGGCGAGAACGATGGTGCGCGCCTTCAGGCGAACGCCATCGCCGAACTCGACCTCGTTCAGGGCGCCCGGTGTCGCCGCGGGAATGAGCCTTGTCGCCGTCAGGCCGTTCATGACGTCCACGCCGTACTCGGCCACGTGGGTCGACAGGTTCGTCACCAGCTTGGGGCCTTCGGTGTGCGGGACCGAGATCAGGTTCTCGATCCCCATCGTGTCGAGCACCTGCCCCCCAAAGCGCTCGCCCGCGATGCCGGTGCGAATGCCCTTGCGCGCGGCGTAGATCGATGCGGCAGCGCCTGCAGGCCCGCCGCCGACGATCAGCACGTCATAGGGCGCCCTGGCGCTCACCTGCGCGAGGTTGCGGGCGGCGGCGCCGGTGTCGAGCCGGCCAAGGATATCCTCGAGGGTCATGCGTCCCTGCCCGAACGGCTTGCCATTCAGGAATACGGCGGGAACGGCAAGGATGCCGCGGGCCTCGACTTCCTTCTCGAAGGCGGCGCCGTCGATGGCCGTGTGGGTAACGGCCGGGTTCAGGAGGGCCATGATGTTCAGCGCCTGCACGACATCGGGGCAGTTCTGGCACGACAGCGAATAGAACGTCTCGAAGTGCAAGGGGCCCTCGAGCGATCGAACCTGCGCGAGCACGTCCTCGGACTGCTTGACGGGAACACCGCCTGCGTAGAGCAGCGCCAGGACGAAGGAATTGAATTCATGGCCGAGCGGAAGGCCTGCGAAGCGCACGCGCCCCTGGCTGCCGGCAGGGCCGATCGTGAAGGATGGCGTGAAGGCGCCGCCCTGGTTCTGCGTCACGGCAATGCGATCCGAGAGGCTGGCGACCTGCGCGAGAAGATCGCGCAGGTTTGCAGCGTCTGCGGAATCATCAAGGGAGGCCGCGAGCTCGATGGGCGCCGCCAAGCGCTCCAGGTAGGATTTCAACTGGGTCTTGATGGCGTCATCGAGCATGGCAGTCACTCCCTTGATTGGCTTCTTGCGGGCTGGATCAGATCTTGCCGACGAGGTCGAGCGACGGCGTCAGCGTCTTGTCGCCTTCCTTCCACTTGGCGGGGCAGACTTCGCCCGGATGCTCGTGGACGTACTTCGCGGCCTTGACCTTGCGCAGCAGTTCCTTGGCATCACGGCCCACGCCGCCGGCATTGATCTCGACGATCTGGATGCGGCCATTGGGGTCGATGACGAAGGTGCCGCGGTCGGCAAGGCCGGCCTCTTCGATCATCACGCCGAAGTTGCGTGTGATGGTGCCGGTCGGGTCACCGATCATCGGGAACTCGATCTGGCGGATCGCCGGCGAGGTGTCGTGCCAGGCCTTGTGGGCAAAGTGCGTGTCGGTCGAAACGGCGTAGATCTCGGCGCCGAGCTTCTGGAAATCGGCGTAGTTCTTCGCGAGGTCTTCGAGTTCCGTCGGGCAGACGAAGGTGAAGTCGGCGGGGTAGAAGAACACGACCGACCACTTGCCCTTGAGGTCAGCTTCGGAGACGGGGACGAACTTGCCGGCGCGGAAGGCCGTCGCCTTGAACGGCTTCACTTCGGTGTTGATGATCGACATTCGATGGGGTCCTCTTGAAATGCATCATGGGCCCGGCGATCGGCGAGGCCCGATGGGGTGATGCTATAGCCGAAGCCTTTGTTCGTTTGCAACGAATAATAACTATTTTTTCAATCGCTTTTTTCGATTATAAGCGGTGCATGAAGCTCATCCCCACCCTGCGCCAGCTGCGCTATCTCGTTGCCGTCGTTGACCGGCGGCATTTCGGCCAGGCGGCCGAGGCATGCCTTGTCAGCCAGTCGACGCTGAGTGCGGCGATCCAGGAACTCGAGGACCTGCTCGGCGCGCCGCTGCTTGAACGCACCAAGCGCTCGGTGCTGCCTACACCGCTCGGGCTTGAAATTGCCGAACGAGGGCGCGCGCTGCTCAAAGGGGCGGAAGACATCGCCGACATCGCGGCGGCGGCGCGGGAGCCCATGTCCGGTCCCTTGCGCCTGGGCATGATCCCGACCATCGGCCCGTTCATCGTGCCACGCGCCATGCCCGAATTGCGGAAGAGATTTCCGAAGCTGAAGCTGTTCCTGCGCGAGGACCAGACGGCGCGCCTGCTCTCGCAGCTGGAGCATGGCGAGATCGACGGCGCGTTGATTGCCCTGCCCTATCCGATTGATACGCTGGAGGTTGCGACGGTCGCGCGTGACCGGTTCTGCGTGCTCTTCCCGCCCAATCATCGCAAGGCGCAGGCGGCCCGGGTCAAGGCGAGCGAGCTTGCGCTGGAGGAGTTGCTTCTGCTCGAGGAAGGCCATTGCCTGCGCGACCATGCGCTGGCGGCGTGTTCGCTCGAGAGCGCGCGGCGCAATGAGGGCTTCAAGGGCACGAGCCTGCATACGCTGGTGCAGATGGTGGCGAACGGCTTGGGCGTCACGCTGCTGCCGCAGGTGGCACTCGATGCGGGGATCCTGCGCGGGCTGAAGCTGCCGGTGCTGACCCTGGATGCGGACACGCCCTATCGCGACATCGGGCTTGTGTGGCGACGCGGGTCGGGACAGGCGCGGACGCTGGCTGCGGTGGCGGGGGCGTTCAAGGAGATCTGGCCGGCGGCGGGCTAAGAGAACCGCGGAAAAGAATGTTTCACCTTACATTATGTCAGGTTCTCTTGACATTTTAGTTGGGCGGTGTCATGTAAACGTGACATTTGGAGGTGAAGCATGACATTCGACGTTATTCACATTGTTGCCGGACTGACCGCGCTGGTTGGTGTTGTAGGACTTTGGCTGATGCTTGGGGCCCGCACGGAGGCCACGCGCAAGTTCGGATCCGGGATCTGGGTTGCCGGCATGCTGGGCGCGGGGTTCACGCTGCTCGGCCATTCGCTCGGGCAAGAAGGCTTGGTCGAGTTCGTGGTGGGTCTTGCG
>JBEIHO010000053.1:0-17754 GCA_040381215.1 Alphaproteobacteria bacterium
CAGGAACTCAAGCCACGTAGTGAGGTTCGCCATCAGGCTCTGGTCGAACGTTCCGCTAAACGCCGCGATCGCGTCCCGCAACTCCTCAGGAGCAAGGCGCCAGCCCATGTCCTTGTTCATCTGCGCAAGTTCTTCCGCCGATAGCGGAACAAGCCCCACCATCAACGTCGCAGACTCAACAGCCGCTCCCACGAGGTATACCAGGACACCCCAGGCCAGCAGCCTCCCGGCGCCCCACGATCGGGCAAACGAGACCACGAACCCCGCCACGGCATAGGCCAGCAGGATATCCCCGAACCAGACCGCCGCACCGTGGACGATGCCGATCACCGCAAGCCAGAAAAGCCGCCGCTGCAGCAACGCCGTCCGCTCGGCATCACCCCTCTCCCCGCCGACGAGAAACAGGGACACACCGAACAGCATGGAAAACAAGGTCACGAACTTCTGCTCGAAGAAGACGTGGACAACCCGCCACGTCTCCGCCGCAAGACCCTCGAAGGGAAATGGCGAGTTGAGCGGGTTGTAATACGCCTCGACGGGATAAGCGAAGGCGGCCGCGTTAACCGCAAGGATGCCCAGCACCCCAAGCCCGCGCAGCACGTCGAGGATGTCGATACGCTCTGACTCGCCCGTTGGCGCTTGCTTGGACATGGCGGTAGCCCCTCTTGCTTCCCAAGGGGGACATATTGCCCTTGGGTCTTCCCGATGCAAGTGCCGCCACGAAAATGTGAAGCGTCACCGCTCGGGGATCAGCGCGCCGTGGTGCAGTCCAGGATCTTCCGGTCGAACACGGCACCGATCAGCAACCGCTCCGGCACACCAGCACCGACACTGGCCGCCGAGATATCAGACCCATCGCTATAGTGAATGGTCTGCGGCACGAAGCTTCCTCGCCCATCGGCCTTCAGTCGAACCAGATGACTCGGCGACAGCTTGGCTTCATCCGCAACATGCGCCAGGAAGCCAAAGATCTTCGTATGCACCGCCAGCAGCAAATCGCCATTGGCCGCAACATCGATGTTGTCGGCATACCCCGGCACGTCCACGACGGCACGCGGCGTCACCGCATTGGTCTGCGGATCACGGTCGAGCACGCGCACTGCCCGCTCGCTCATCGCCGACACATAGAGCGAGCGACCATCGGCACTCAGGTTGATGCCATTGGCACCCCCGACACCTTCCATCACCGTCCTCCAGTTCTCACCATCGAAATGGAGAACCGTAGACACCCGAAGCCGCGCGAAGTCCTCCACCGTACGCATGAAACCGCGCGCATAGCCATGGTCGTTGGTCACATAGAACGAACGGGGCCCTGTACCCACGACATCATTCGGTGACACCATGTCATCACCCTCGACCGTCATGCGGTGCGATAGCCGCGCGCCCTCTACGTCGAAGATCTCGACCGTATGCCGACCACCAAAGTGGTTGATGACATAAAGAACCTTGGTGCCGTCGGCACCGCGCCAGAGGCTGACGCCATGGGGGTGGAACCCCATCGGCAGGAACGACGTTGTCAGGTCTGCAGGGACAGGCTCAGCGTCATCCAGCGCATAGGCCCAGATCGCCCCGCGCATGGTCTCGCCCTTTGCTTGCCTCCAGCGATCATAGCCCGACAGATAGGCAACCCGGGTCTCTGGATCGATCGCGATGTCCTCGACCCCGGCGATGCCGCCGCCCGTTACCGGCCTGCAAGAGCCGACGGTGACCGGCGCTACCTCGAGAAACACGCCGGCAGCCGACAGGAAGCCATAGGCCCAAACGCCGAAGCCCGCCACCAGAAGGAGCAAGGCAAGTCCAAGAAAACGGCTCATCATGTCCCCTCCGCAAAGCGGGGGGATCATAGCACATCACGCCGCGGATTGGAAACCGCGGGCAAAACGCGGGTGAGTCAGTCCGATGACGACGTCAGCGTCCCCGGCGCGCGGAACAGGTCATCGCTGCGCCGGTTATAGCGCCATCGGTTCACGATCCCCTCCAGCTCCGACAGATCCGTGGTCTCCCGCTTCCACATCTCCGAGAACGGATGCCCGGACCCCGCGGGAAGCTCGTGCGCCGCCAGCCGCCGCATCCGGATGCGCATGGGCATGCTCACGCCCTGTCCGATGGCGATGGCCTCGCCGTCGCCCAGCGACGACAGGAAGTCCAGCAATCGCGCCGCACAATCCGCCGACCGCGCCCTGACGGCTTGCTGGTCCGCGTCATTCGACAGGCGATAGGCGAACAGCGTGCTGCACTGCGACAGCAGCGTCGGGTCGATCTCGGCAGGGCGCTGCGTGACGACACCCAGCGATATACCGTACTTGCGCCCCTCCTTCGCGATCCGCGTGACCGCAAGCCGCGTGGGCTCGAAACCCAGGGCCTTGTCGAGCGGCACATAGCGATGCGCCTCCTCGCAGATCAGGGTCATGGGATACTGTCCCCGGCTCCAAACGCCAAGGTCGAAAGCCAACCGGCAGATGACCGAGATCACGACATTCAGGATCTCGGACGGAACCGCCGACAAGTCCAGGATCGTCACCGGCTTGCCCGCCGTGGGGATGCGAAACAGGCGCCCGATGATCTCGGTCAGCCTGTCCTGCACGACGTAGCCACCGAACATGAAGGCATAGCGCGGGTCCGACATCAGCGTCTCGATGCGCGCCCGGATGCGCCTGAGCGCGATCGTGCTGCGAGTGCGCTCGAGTTTGCCCATCTGCTCTTCGATATAGGCCGATATGTCCGCGAGCCGGAACGGCGTAGGGGAATCGATGGTCGCCGTCGGTGCGTCCGAGGCGCGACGCAGCTGCGCGGCAGGCCGCGGCGCACGGCTTTCGCCGGCACGGCGCTTGGAGAACATCACCGCATCATGCAGCACCTCCATGTCCTCCGCATCCGGATTGTCGGAGGTCATGAACACGCTGGCCAGCTCATCGAAACTCAGGAGCCAGAACGGCAGATACAGGTTCCCCGGATGGATGACTTCGGCCTGACCATTGAACGCAGCCGAGTATTCATTGTGGATGTCCAGCACGATGATGCGCGAGCCCGGAAACGTTCCGGTCAACCCATGCAGCAAGGCCGCGATCCCGCAGCTTTTCCCCGCGCCGGTCGAACCCACGATGGCGAAGTGCTTGGAAAGCAACTCATCGACAAGCACGGTCGCGGGCACCTTGGCATCCTGGCTCAACGTGCCGATCTCGACCGCCGGGCGCCCTTGCGCCGAGTAGACGGCGGCAAGGCTCTCCGGGTCCGTAAGGCCAACACCATCACCCAGCGTCGGCAGCGTCGTGACGCCGCGGTTGAAGCGTCGCTCGCCCGTCTCCTGGTCAACACGAACCTCCCCCACGAGATCAACCTCGAACAGGCGCAACACCGCCTGCTCGCCATCCAGCTCTGCCGTCGGCACCGACAACCCCGTAACGATCCCGATGACGAGCGACCGTGGTGTATGGATCGACACCGTGGCGCCGATCACCACCCGATCAGACATCGCACCGCCCAGCCGCGCCCGCGTATCGAACGCGGCAATCGCCTGTCCGCCCTCGATCGAGACAACATGCGCGAAGGTAACCCCGCTCGACATCACCGGCGCGGGCTCTGCCACCTGCGGCTCGACATCGGATGTGCGCACTGACAAGCTCGACTGTCTCATGACAAGTACTCTTTTACAGGGACATACTGTCCGATGACGAGGTTGGGCGGAAAGGTGACGGAGGCACAGGTGCCCGCCCCTGGATGGCTTCGAAGCTGGAAGGCAAGGCCCTGCAGGACGCACAGCTGGCGGACGATCGTGAGCCCGAGGCCCGACCCCTCTTCCTGCTGCGTCATCGCATTGCGCACGCGCCCGAAGCGCGTCAGCGCAATGCCGATCTCCTCCGTCGTCATCCCGGGCCCGGTATCGGTTACCCGCAACACGACACCGCCATCGGCAAGACTGCCCACATCAACCCGGATGTCGCCGCCGGGCGGCGTGAACTTGATCGCATTGGAGACGAGGTTGATCAGGATCTGCTTCATCTTCAGCAAGTCGCATCGGACCACCGGAAGACCCGCCACGTCAACGACCAAAAGCCTCTGGCGCTTTTCACGCGCCTGCGGCGTCGCGATGAGCTGCGTCGTGTGGATCACATCGGCGAGGTCGCAGTTCTCGATCTCGAGATTGCACTCCCCGCTCTCAAGCCGCGCGAGGTCCAGGATCGTGTTGATGATCCGCAGCAGGTGCTGTCCGGCATGATGGATGTCACCCGCATACTCACGGGCCTTCGCCGGATCCTCGCCAACGATCCTTGTATTGGCGAGCATGTCCGAGAAGCCGATGATGGCATTGAGCGGCGTGCGAAGGTCGTGGCTCATATGCGCCACGAACTCGCTCTTGGCCCGGTTTGAAAGCTCGGCTTCGACCCTGGCCGCCTGCAGCAACATCTCCGACCGCTGCCGCGAGGTCGCGACCCCAGCCAGGTCTGCATAGCTCCGCAACAGGCTGGTCCGCCGGTCCTTGTCCTTCTTGCGTGAATGCGCAGAGCTCATGGCTGTCCCGAAATATGTCCCGAGACTAGAGCTGCCGGGTTAAGCCACCCTTTGCAGGCAGCCAGGCCGCAAGGCACGAGACCGAACGTGCTCAACAAAGGGTAAACGCAACCGCTCAAATCACGCTTTTTCGGGGACAGGTCGATGCGGGAAACGTCAGCGACGCTCGCGCGGCACGGGCGAGACATCGAGATGGCGAAGGCCACGCTTGAGCTGCTCGGTCATCTCGCGCGCCGCCGCAGCATTGGGAATGATGCGTGGCCGCAGGAAGATCAGCAGCTCGGTCCGCGCCCCAAGGCTGGATGTACTCGAGAACAGGTTGCCCACCACCGGAATGTCCTTGAGGACAGGCACACCGCTGTTGCTGCGCGTATCGCTCTGGCGGATCATGCCGCCAAGCGCGATGGAATCGCCATCCTGGACCGCCACCGTGCTCGAAATGCGCCGCTGCTGGATGGTCGGCGAGTCAATGCCCGAAGTCGTCGTCTGGACGGCCGAACTGACCTCCTGGTTCACGTCGACGAACACGGTCCCGCCGCGGCTGATGCGCGGCGTCACCTTGAGCACGATGCCGGTATCGCGCAGCTGCACCGAGTTCACGATCGTCGGATCCGCCGCATCGCGCACACCCGTCGCCGTCTGCGTGATCACGGGGACCTGGTCACCGAACTGAAGGTTCGCAGGCCTGTTGTTCAGGGTCAGGAGCTTGGGTGCCGAGATCACCTGCACGTCGGTAATCGACCCCAGCGCACTCAGCGCCACCTCGACATCGGGGATCGTGTAGGTGAAGTTGAACCCCGGCAATGTCGCAGCCGGCCTGAGCGCCCGCCCCAGCGAGTATTTCTGGTCATCCGCATTCTTGAAGTACCACTCGACGCCATACTTGAGCGTATCGTTGAGCGTCACCTCGGCAATCGTCACCTCGATCAGGACCTGGTCAGGCGCGACGTCGATCTCCTTCAGGAACCGCTCGAGCCCCGCATACTCGCTGCCACGTGCGCGGATGATGAGCGCGTTGTTTGCCGGGTCCACGGCAATCTGCAGCGACGCGTTGCCGGATCCCGACGGCAAGGGTGCCGGCGCAGGCGCAGCGGGCGCGGCCGGCGGCAGCGGCGCACCTTCTTCCATCATGTCCCCGGTGGAGACGGTATCATCGGGACCGGCTTGCACCGCGCTCCCATAGACCGCAGCCAGCGATCGCGCCACATCCTGCGCCCGGGCGTGCTGAAGCCGATAATAGTACACACCCCGCCCCGCCCCACGCGGCGGCACGTCGAGACGGTCGACCCATTTCTCCACCGCGCGCAGCTGGGCCGCCCGCGGTGCCACGACGAGCAGCGTATTGATGCGCGGCAGCGCAACGAACCGCAGCAGCCCCGCCGAGGCACCGCCCGTGGACTGGAAAACGCGCGTCAGCTCCTGCGCCAGCGCCTGCGCCTCCATGTGGTCGGGACGGACCAGCGCATAGGACATGCCCTTGAGGTAATCAACGTCGAACAGCCGGATCGTATCCAGCATCGCGGCACGCTCCTGGCTTGTGCCGGCCAGGAAGATCAGGTTGCGCTGCGCATCAACCGAAGCCACGCCGCCCGCCGGTGAAACGGGCTCGAGGATCTTCTGCATCTCGGCCGCCGCGATATGACCCAGCGGAACGATCTCGATCCCATAGCCTGGCCCCCGCGCGCGGGCACTGCCGGCGATCTCGAACCCGTCAATGCGCTTCTGGGCATCGGCCGCAGGCACGACGTTGTAGACGCTGTCGGCCAGGACGATCACCGCGCCATTGGCCTTCAGCGCCGTCTCGAGGGCCGCAACGACATCCGCCTTGCGAAGGGGCGTGCTGGTCCTGAGCGTCACCTTGCCCTGCACCTGCGGATCCACCGCGTAGGGCACTTTCAATATGTCCCCGAGAACGGTTCGCACCACGTCCCGCAGTTCGGCATCGGCAAAGTCCAGCACCACATCGCCGCCCTTGCGCGCTCCCCCGCTGCGCCCGACAGGATTGATGAACTGGCTGTCGCCCTCGATCACTTCAGTCTTGGATTGTCCGCCCGCGGGCAGGTCGCCATCACCCAGCACCACCGGCGTCCCGTCGCCGGAAGGGCTTGCCGCAACTTGCGGAACCGATGACATGGCGCCACGCAGCGCCTGATCTTCCACCATGCCCTCGCACGAAGCCAGCACCAGCCAGGCGACGGCAAGCACCATCGCCCGACCGCGGGGCACGGATGCGGCCAAGCCGCTGCGGGGAAGCCTCATGGGCGCAAGCTTTCGTCGTGGGGACACAGAATCAACGAAGATGAAACTTTTGAACGCCAGTCAAGCCTGTTCCTGCATCCCGGATGCACGACCATACCCAAAGCGGGTTTCTTTTCCCTTTCAGGGTGTCGGCGCCGCGTTGCTGGCCCTTGGGATTGCAAGAACTTCCGTGCGGCCACCACCACTGATTGAGACGCCGCGTCCATCAATGGCTTTCACAATCCAGCCATCCAAGCTGTCCCCAGGTCTTAAGGTCAGCACCTCACTCTCGCCCTTGCGCACCAGCGCCAGCCGCGTCTGGCTGTCGCCGGCGATACCTACCACCCGGTATTGCCCCGGATCTCCAAGCGCCGCGGCGCGCGACGCCGAAGGAAGGCTGGCCGCCGCCACAACGGGATCAGGCAGGCGCGCCGGATTGAACAAGGGCCGCGCCAGCAGCGGCTCGTAGGCCTCGAGCGCCGCCACGGGCGCCAGACGCACCGGACCCACCGCCGGCACGCGCAGGGCGGGCGGCGTCGAAAGCGCCCCCAGCATCCCCGTCGGCGATGGCAGGAAAGCCATGACGCCGGCAAGCACCGCAAGCCCCGTGAGCCACGCCATGACGCGCCCGAAGGCGCCGTGTGCTGCAAACAGGTTCATGGCGCGCGCATCCGAGCCGAGACCACAAGCTCCACCTGCAGCCGGTTCGACAGCACGCTCTCGGGCTTCATGGCAAAAACACCATCCGGATCTCGAACCGCGATCCTGTCAATCTCAAGGAGCGGACGCGCCGTGCCGATCGCATGCACCGCCTTCACAAGCCCCCGCATGTCGGTCTCTGCCGCCATCTGCATGCGGATCCGGGTCAGCCCGCCCGCCTTCTCCTCCGGAAGGAGTTGCGCGCTTGTCACCGACGCCGGTGCCGCCGTCAGGATCTGCGTAAGCTGTCCCTGCAACTGCGCGCCGCCGATCGCCGCGCTGTCGGCGGCAATCGTCAGCGCCTGCAGCTCCGCATTGGCGCCGAGCTTCGCCACCGCCGCTTCAAGCGACGGCCGCGCCTCGACCAGCCCCTCCATCGCCAGAACCTGCCGACGCAGCAGCGCCACCCGCTGCCCATGCAGTTGCGCGGCCTCCCATGCCGGCCACAGCACCATCACCACCACCAACACCCCCGCAAGCGCCAGCATCAGCAGGGCCATCCAGCGCTGGCGCTGAGGCGAGAGGACAAGCTTCATGGCTTCCCCTCCTCAAGCGTGATCCCGATCTCGAACCGATCGGTATTCGTCTCGGCCACCCGCATGACCTGCGACAGGAAGCGCGCATCCCGAAACCGTGGCGAGGCCTCGAGCAACGGGATGAGCCCCGCCGCCTCCTGCGCCACGCCCGCAATCCGCACGCGACCACCCTCCTGGTCGAATTCAGTCAGCCGCGCCGTGTCAGGCAGGATGGCGGTCAAGGCCTCCAGGACCGATAGCACCGCGTCTCCCCGATGGCTTGCCGCCAGGGTTGCAGGCTGCGCCAGGCCATCGAGGCGGGCGCGCAGCGCAACGCTGCGACCAGCCAAAGGCCGCAGCGCCTCGACGCGCGCCTGCCAGGCCGCGACCTCCTGCTCACGCGCGCTTTCGCGCACAAGGCCCGCAACCCACCAGGCACCGACGACCATCGCGACAAGCCCGAGCTTCCCCCAAGGGGGGGCAGCAGGCTGGCTCGCCACGTCCGGCGTCACCAGGCTGAAGCCCTGCGGCGCACCATCCGCCCCGGCAACATCGAACCGCTCGACAGCCAGGCCAAGGCCTTCGAGACGCCTTTCTATACTGTCCCCGATATTACGCGGCATGAACACGCACGCGGCCGACACCGTTCCATCGACCGCATCGCGATCGACCGGACGCACAGCCATGCGGACGGTCTCGAACTTGAAGGGCGTAAGGCGATCCACCTGCAGGGCCACCGCCGCCAGCAACTGCCGCTCGGCCGCAAGCGGCAGCTCGACCCGCCGCTGCAGCACCTGCCCCTCGGGCAGCACCACCACAAGACGCTTCAGGCTGAACCCGGGCGCCGCCGCCAGCATGTCGCGCGCCAGATCCTTGTCGGCAAGCCCGGGGTCCACGGTGAAGCCCGCAAGCCGCCCCTCGCCATCACTGAAGCGCCAGGCGCCTTCGCTCACGTGAAGCAACGCCGCCGCCGGCGCACGCGGCACAGCTCGCTGCAGGCGCCGGGGCAGCAGGGCCTGCAACTCGCCCATCCACCACCGCCAGACGCGCCCGAGCGCCGCCGGAACATCCGACAGATGCACCGGTGCATTGAGGTCTATCTCGACAGGACGTTCGGCCACGCGGGATTTCGCTTGTGTTGCAGCGCCATGCTGCCGTTTTCAGCAGCCAAGTAAAGCACACCCGCCTTGGCAGGCCGTTAAGCCGCGGGCAACATGGTTAAGAGCGCACCCATCACTCCGACAGCGAGATCCAGCGACGCCCGTTCTTGAGCCACTCGATCAGCAGGCGCTCCGAGTATTTCCGCCGGGTACCCACGACGGCGCCCTTCTGGAACACGGGCTCCTCGACACCGTCGAAAATCCGGCGCATCGCCTCTTCCCGGGCGGTATCCAGCGAGATCCGAAGCGACAAATTCCAGCGCTCGGCAAAATCGCGATCCTGCGTCCGCCAGCGATAGACGATCGTGCGGCTGTAGCGGGCCATCTCCGCCGCCGCGCTGACGGGATAGCCCTGCGACAGCCATTCGAAGAAGACGTCATCGGCCTGCTCGCTGCGCGCCACCAGGCGCGCGCGTGTCTCGGCCTGCGGATCGATCAACGCCTCGTTTACCATCGAAGTACCTGATTTTGCTGCAGACGTTGTGACACGAGAGACACTTTCGTCAGCCGTTTGATGATCATGTGCCATTGAGAATTTGTTCCTTGTCTTGGGGGAAAAGCGGGCTGAAGTTCGCCCATCGTTCTTTTACAGGACGCTTCGTGCCGAAGACAAGAACAAAAGAGGAAACATTTCGCCACACCCCTTTCGAGGTAACCCGGGGACACCGCTGCGCCAGCTGTCTCAGTTCGGCACACTGTCCCCGAAAACATGACGCACGCGCCGCCGCTCGAGCATCGCCTCGAGCTGCGCCTCGCTCTCAGCCAGCGCCTCGGGCGAAAGCTCGCCGCGGAAGACCTCGTGGCGCAGCCAGACGCGATAGGTGATGACCACATCGCTCTCGCAATAGGCCGCGACCTCTCCGATGCGCCCGGCCCGCACATACGCCCCCACCTGCGACCCATCCATGCCGTCGGGCTTGCCCGGAATGCCCAGCGTGCGCGCCAGCTCGTCGAGCTTCACCTTCGTGCTGGCCCCGTAGGACGACAGCACATCGCAGAGATCTACCGAACTGTCCCCGAAACGATAGAAATAGTTCCGCCGCAAGAGCCCCGGTGCTGCCACCCCGTGCACCATCGCCCGATAGCGCAGCACCGGCAGGTCGAACCCGCTGCCGTTGAAGCTGACCAGCGTTGGCGTATCCTTGTTGATCATGCCGATGAAGCTGGCAATCAGTTCGCCCTCGCTGCGCTGTCCGATATGCGGCGCACCCAGCGACGTCACCTGCCAGTGGCCCTCCATCCACGCCGCATTCAGCGCCCCGATGCAGGCAATCGAATGCAGCATGGGCTTGGGAAACCCATCCCCCAGCGCCGCCAGCACTTCCCCCTCCGGTCGCCCCTCCAGCCCATGAATGCGCGCGACCGCGGCAAGGTCTGGCACGGTTTCGAGGTCATAGACGGTAACGGGTGTCTTGCGCATGGGGGCCTCTTGAAGCTGCGTTGCGGCGGCAAGATCGCACATTCGCGCACCACGGCGAAGGCCGCCCCCCATCCGTCACCCGCCGCCTCCCGGCGGCGGCTGCCACCTTCCCCCGCTTCGCGGGAGAAGGGCAAAAACGTTGGTGATAATGCCAAGCGAAATAGCCCTTCTCCCGCGAAGCGGGGGAAGGTGGCGCGCTGCGACAGCAGCGCGACGGATGGGGGCCCTCCCCAACCTACCGCGCGAACAAGAACCGATACGCCAGGATCACCATCCCGCTCACCGTCATCGCCAACGCCACCGCAGCCGCGATCACAACAAGCCAATTGTTGAAATCATCGCGATCGCGGTAATCCATGATGTGCAGCGACCACAGGAAGTCATAGACCCGCCACGTCGATGAGCGGCGCGCCACGACTTTTCCGGTCAAGGGCGACACATAAAGATGTGAACTGTCGCCATCATCGAAGACCACCTGCCACACCGGTAGATCTCCCCTGAATTCGATCGGCGCATCTGCCTCGATCAGGGTTGCCGAGACGATACGCCCATCGCCGCCAAAATCAGCCTCCGCGATGCGCCGGGCGACCTCGGCGTCAAGCGGCGAGATCACCTGCCCGCTTGCATCATCGATCAGCGCCGCAGGCTTGCCCGCCACATCGGCCCGCCACGACAGGCGCCCATCCAACTCCACAAGCTCAAGCCGCGTCACCGGACCGCCCAGCGACTGCACCGCCGCAGCCGGCACGCCCCTGACCGGCGCCGCGCGCAGGTCCCGCGGCTCGGCCTTCCGGATATTGTGCTCGCCGCGAACGGTCTCGATCGGAACGAACGTCATGTAGAGCCCGGAAACGATCCAGGCCAGCACCTGCAGGCCGACAATCAGGGCCGTCCATTTATGCAGCTGGAACCAGAAGCGACGCATCGCAAATCTCCTTCACTCATCAGAAAACCGGAAACGGCCGACCACTGGCAGCGCACAGAGACAATGAACTCCTTACCTCTTCCTTTCCGCCGCCTTCGCCACCCACCCCGGGAACGGAAGCAGCATGTCGCTCATCACCTTCGCGAGCTGCGGGTCAGTTGTCTCAAGCGTACCGCCCGGCACAGGCGGTTGCGGCGCGTACTCGGCCTGCAGGCGCAGGGCTTCTGCGTAGCCGACACCGCGCAGCTTCGCGACCACCGCGAGTGCGAAATCGAGGCCGGCAGATACACCCGCACCCGTGATGACGCGTCCATCCGTCACGACGCGCTCGTTGACTGGCGTCGCACCAAACAGCTTGAGGCTGTCCCGCGCGGCCCAGTGGGACGTGGCGCGCTTGCCCTTCAGCAATCCCGCCTGCCCCAGGATCAGCGATCCCGTGCACACGCTTGTAACGAACGGTGCACGCGAGCCCCGATCTGCAACGAAGTCCACCGTCTCGTCATCAAGCATCGCATTGACGGTGCCCTGCGTGCCACCAGGGCAAAAGATGATTGAAACATCACGCGGGCATTCCGCAATCGACATGGTGGGCATGATGGCCAGCCCCAGGTCGCTGGCAATCGGCTTGTCCTTGCTCTTGGCAACAAGGTGAACCTTCGCGCCCATCATGCACGCAAAGAAGTAATGTGGCGCCACAAGGTCAAGCGCCGTGAACTCGGGATAAATGAGCATGGCAACGACTTCGTCGCCATGCATCTTGAAATTGGGCAGGTTCATGAATGCTTCATGTCCCGGCGGATGTGCCGACGCGCCACCGGCACCGTCGCTAGCCATGACGCGCTGGAGCGCAATGAGGGGAGCAAGTGCAGCCATTGCAGCTGCCCCGCCCAGAACTGTCCGCCGGGTACCATCCATGTTGTCTGCCTTTCCTCGTGAGCCAGCCGCTCTGCTTCAGGTGTGATTATTTCAGCTTGACGGCGAATGAGCCATACACCGCCAGTTCCTCACCCGGCGCCACGCGGCCGCCGAGATAGGTGTAGGGCACGAAGTACGTCTCGTTGGTCAGGTTCTTCACCGAGACGGACGCCGCGATATCCTCGTCGTCATAGCCAATCTTCGCATCGACCGTGTAGTAGCCGTCGGTCTCGTAGACATTGGCCAGGTCGACGTAAGCTCCTGACGCCGCGTAGATGCCGGCGCCGGCACTCAGGCCGCGGTACCCAGGCTGCGTGAACCGGTAACTGACCCACACACGGCCCGAATCCGGCGTCACCGTGTTGAGCTGGTTCCCGGCAGCACCGCCGCCGGCAGCTTTCGTCAGCTCCGCCTCGACATGTGCATAGTTGGCGAGGACGAACCAGTTGTCATCGGCCTGCCACGTCATGTCGACGTCAAAGCCGCGCGACCGCTGTTCGCCATTGGCCACGGCCGGGAAGCCGACCGGCACACCCGTCCGGTTGAGTTCGAAGAACGCAGCCGTACCCGAGATGCCATTGGCAAACTCGAACTTCACGCCGGCCTCGATCTGGTCCGACTCTTCGGGAACAGGCTCGCCCAGGAAGAACGAGAACGCATTCCCCTTCATGCCTTCGCTGTAGTCGGCAAAGAGCGAGATCTCGGGCGTGACGTCCACGACCGCACCCACGCGCGGAAGAGCCCGCGTCGTGTCGCTCGTCTGGTTCAGGCCGAACGCAGGCGAAACGTTGTCGATCTGCAGGTTGGCAAGCCTGAGGCCAGCCAGAACATGCACGTTCTCCCAGAGTGTCGACTGCACCTGCGCATAGATACCCTTCGTCGTGTAGGTGTTCACGCCATCAACAAACGTGTTGAGGGGCGTGTTCGCCGGATAGACATAGGGAGGAAACACAGGGGCCGTGAGGTCAACCGGAGCCAGCAGAAAGATGTCGTTGGCGTCCCCCAGCATAGCGCCATCATCAGACACTTCCGAGTAGTCCGCGCCAACCAGGATCGTGTGCTTCATGTCGTCACCCTCGAACGTGCCGGTGACGGTGCCATTGACCGAAAACTCGTCCTGCTGCTGGAACAGGTCGATGTTGAGAACGTTCCAGGACGTTCCAAACAGCGGCGCATTGCCCGCGAAGTCGAAGCCGGCAGCGAAACTCTGCGCGTTCTCCCGGAATTCCGTATGACCCAGGCGGGTCTGCACGCTCGCTGTCCACGTCTCGTCAAATTCGTGCTCGAGCTTGGCCGTCACGCTCTCTACCCGCGAATGTGACTTGGGGATGTCGGACGGACCAACAAACAGGTGCCGATCAAGGCTGAAGCCGCCCGTGATCGTACCCGTGGCTGGAAGTCCCTGGTATTCCTGCGCCCTCCAGTCCGAGATGCGGCCCTGGACCGTCAGCGTCGTCCCGTCATTGTCCGTAAACAGCAGGGTCGGATTGATCGAGTACTTGTCGGTATCGATGACATCAATATAGGACTCGGCGGTCGTGTAGTCCGCCGTGACGCGGAACAGCACCGTGCCATCCTCCGTGATCGGCATGTTAACGTCGATCGTCGGCTGCTTGAACTGATAGCTGCCAAACGTCGTACCGATCTGAACGAACGCTTCCTTCTCGGGCATCTTCGAGACGACATTGATGACACCACCCAGCGGCGCCCCCGTGCCGCCGCCATACAGGATGGCGTTCGGCCCCTTCAGGATCTCGATGCGTTCGACATTGACGAGCGAGTCACGGTTTCCGGCGTTGTAGAAACTTGTCAGCCCGTCCAGCCACTGCTCACCCGCAAAGCCGCGGATGATGGTGGACTCATAAGCCGGCGTCTGCACCGGATTGGTCGCCTGCACGCCCGCCACGTTGCGCGTGGCTTCGGCAACCGTCAGGTTCCCCTGGTCCTTGATGACGCTGTCCGGAATGATCTGGATCGACTGCGGCACCTGCCGGATCGGCGTATCGGTCTTCGTCGCACTCTTGGCAATCTTCTTGCCGGTGATGACGATTTTCTCGACGCTGGTTGTAGTCGCGGTTGCGTTCTCGTCGGCTGAAGCCGGCATTACGGATAATGACGTTGAGGCGAGCAGGATTGCGCATAGACGCGCGTGATGAGCATTGGACACGGATGGATCCCCCAAGATGTGATGCATGGCGCCCGACAAGCCTATTGCGGCCTGCAGGCTCTGAACTGAACGGCTTTGATCAGATCAGGCGGAGGGAGGTCCGCGGGCTTCCGAGGGGTTATGACGCCTCTCGGACAGCAGGGTTGCTTGAACGTAAACGGTGGGGATCAGACCCGAGAACGCTGGCGCAGCAACGGCAATGGGTTGGGGCGGTGGCGCAGCAATCCCTCCAAGCCCGGCAAAGACGCAGGGCTGCAGCGAAGCACCGCGCGGCGCGTCATCCGGTTGCTCGACGGGCACTGGCTGCCCGTTGGCGTCAAGCTGGACTTTCATCTGCCCGTGCACGGTACAGATGACAATGAACCCGCCGCCCACGTCGCCCGAGATATTGGGCATCCAGCCTTCCGGCGCGGGCAGGCGCATGGCCAGCGCAAGCAACATCAGCCACCCGGCGACGTGCCTGAAACTCCAACTGCGCGAAGGTTCCTGGACCATGATGGAAGCATGACGCCCCATCGACCCGTTGCGCACAAGTTGTAATTTGGTCGCACGAGGCATCGGACGCGCCTTCTCGCGTGCTTGCGCGCGCCGATCACCCATGAAAGACAGTCGGTTCACTATCACGCACACTGATCCGGCGAGCGAAAGGAGCAGAACGCAACCCCATGCACGTCGCCATCATCGGAGCAGGCCTCGCCGGACTGACCACCGCCTACGCCCTCGAGCGGCGGGGCGTGCGGGTGACGGTCGTGGACCGGCGCGAGGGCCCCGGCCTCGAGACCAGCTTTGGCAACGCCGCCCTGATGCATCCAAGCCTCGTGGGCCCATGGAACGAGCCCGGCGTCGCGCTCGACCTCCTGCGCTGGCTGGGCCGCGATGATGCACCGATGCTGCTGCACCTGCGCGAATTGCCCAGGCTCGCGCTCTGGGGCCTGCGCTTCCTCGGCGAATCCGTGCCCGCGCGCCACAAAGCCAACACGTTGAGGAACCTGCGGCTCGCGCTTCTCGCCCGCAGCGAGATGGACGCCCTGCGCGCCGACCTCGACATCGCGTTCTGCTGGAAGAAGACGGGTCTGCTGTCGGTCAGCCGATCGCCCGAGGCTTTCGCCCTGTCGCAACAAGCGGCGCGCGAGGTCGAACCCTTCGGCATTGCCTTCAGCGTGCTCGATCGCGACGAAACCCTCGCCCGCGAACCCGCCCTCGCGCCCGTGGCCAACGCCATCGTCGGCAGCGTGCATTTCAGCGACGACGAACGCGGCGACGCACACCAGTTCTGCTCCGCCCTTGCCGAGCGGTTGACCGCGCGCGGCGTCACATTCGCCTTCAAGACCGGCGTCAACGGCCTCGCGGCCGGACCAGGACGCATCGCGGGCATTGAAACGACCGGGGGCAGGATCACGGCTGACGCCTATGTCCTGGCCGCAGGCAGCTTCAGCACGCCCCTCGGCAACGCGCTCGGCCTGCGCCTGCCGGTACAACCAGCCAAGGGCTATTCGCTCACGCTTCACTGCAAGGGCAACCCGCACGCGCCCACCATGCCATTGTCCGACAACAGCGTACACGCCGCCGTCACGCCGATCGACGATGCGCGCGTCCGCATCGCCGGCACGGCAGAATTCGCGGGCCTCGACACCACGCTGCGCCAGCCGCGCATCGACTATCTGATGTCACTCCTGCGCCAGATTTACCCACGCCTCGCCGAAAGCGTTGCACCCGCGCACATCACCCCGTGGACAGGCCTGCGCCCCATGAGCGCCGACGGCGTGCCGACCGCCAGCGCCACCATGTACACCAATCTCTGGCTCAACACCGGCCACGGCCACATCGGCTGGACCACCTGCATGGGCACCGCGCGCCTCGTCGCCGACATGATCGCCGGCGGCACGCCCGCCCTGCCCCTCGCCGACTACAGCCTCAACCGCTTCTGAATAACTCTCTCGCAATTCCCGTCATCCCGGCCGTTACACGCGCCCGATCGCGGAACGCGATTGGGCAGCGCGTGTTAGAGCCGGGACCCCGCTCTGCAGCACCAACACAAAAAGCGGGGTCCCGGATCACGCGCTACGCGCGCGTCCGGGATGACGATGAAGGGTGATCGTGACCAGGAATGAAATCAGCAGCGCAAGCTAAAGATTGAACGCACTCTTGATCCCGTCGATGGTGAACTGCGCGGCCAGCGCCGCCAGGATGATGCCGAACACCTTGGTGACGATGACGGCCAGCGTCTCGCTCATGATGTTGCTGATGCGCGCCGCCACAAGGAAGACGACCAGCGTTGCAATCAGGTTCACGCTCGCCCCCGCAAGCACCGCCAGGCGCGCATCGAGATCACCATGCTTGGAGAACAGCAGCATGATCGACGCAATCGACCCCGGCCCGGCGATCAGCGGAATGGCCAGGGGAAACACCGAGATATCCTCGTGGGAACCTGGATGCGCCCGCTGCTCCTCGAGCAGTTTCTCGTTGCGCGCCTCGCGCCGCTGCTTGCGCGTCTCGAACAGCATGTCGAGCGCAATGATGAACAGCAGCAGGCCACCCGCGATACGAAACGCGTCCAGGCTGACATGCAGCTTGTCCAGCACCCACTCCCCCGCAACGGCAAAGCCGAACAGGATGAAAGTCGCGATCATGACGCTTTTCCACGCCATCCGGTGACGCCAATCCAGCGGCATGTCCTTCGTCAGCGACGTGAACAGCGGAATGCAACCCGGTGGGTCGATGACGACGAAGAACGTGACAACGGAGGCAAGGAAGATCTCGAGCATGCTCACTCCCACTAATTTCGGTGACAGTGCACTCAATTCCACCGAGTTTGTACGAAATTTTCGAACTTTGAGGAAGAATTGAGTGCACTGTCACCGAAATTAATCGGGCCGGAACGCAAACAGGCTGCCCGACAGCGGAGCGGCCTCGAGCGTCGCCTCATCAAGCCCGACGGCAGCGGTCGTGATGTAGAGCGTATCCAGCCCCGCACCACCGAAAGCGCAACTCGCCACCTGCGGCACCGGCAGCCTGACCACCCGATCAACCTCACCCCGCGGCGTGAAGCGCGTGACACGCGCCCCGCCCCAGTGCGCCAGCCAGACACAGCCCGCCGCATCCACGCACATGCCGTCGGCAAACCCGTCAGCCGCCGGGATCTCGACAAACACCCGCGCCGGCCCCGCCGCGCCGCTGGCGACGTCATAGTCATGCGCCCAGATCAC
>JBEIHO010000054.1:0-17745 GCA_040381215.1 Alphaproteobacteria bacterium
ATGGAGCAGACCGACTCGGGCTTTGCCTGGCAGATCGGCCTCGGTGGACGCTATGCCGTCGGCGACGGCGTCGCCGTGGGTCTGGGTTATCGCTATTTCAGCGGCCCCGAGTTCGCCAGCTTCGGCGCTGCCGAAAGCTCGCGCCTGGACAACGACAGCCACGCGGTCCAGCTCGAGTTGAACATCGACATCAAGTAGATCAGGCCTCAAGCGGCTTCGGTCGGGCAGGCCCCCCTTGCGCGGGGGCCTGTTCCATTTTGGGGACGGGGGATCACCCCCGGTTTTCCCGACGGAAACCGCGTTTTTTGCCATTCCGCTTTGACGAGCGCCGCGACACGCACTATGAGTCCGCGCATTCCAACCGCTCCAACTGAAGGGATTGACCGATGAGCGACGAAATCAAGAACATTGCCGAGCAGATGGGCAAGGCCATTGGCGGCAACAGCGGCCTGAATTCGACCCTGAAGTTCGACTTCGAGGGCCAGGGCAACATCTACATCGATGGCAAGGCCACGCCGAACACGGTCTCCACCGACAACAAGCCGGCCGATTGCACGATCACGGTCTCGCTCGACAACTTCAAGAAGATGGTCGCCCGCGAGCTCGATGGCACGACCGCCTTCATGCAGGGCAAGCTCAAGGTCGCTGGCGACATGAGCGTGGCCATGAAGCTGGGCCCGATCCTCGCGAAGGCCGCGGGCTAATCTGGTCCATGGCCCAGCAAGGGCCGGATCTGCCGGACCTGGTTGAACTTCCAGGCTTTGCGGCGCCAACAGGTGCCGTCGTCGAGTGGGTGACACTTGACGGCGGCATTCGCCTGCGTACCGCGCGTTGGATGCTTCCCGACGACCAGACGCAAGGCACCGTGCTGCTCTTGCAGGGCCGCACCGAGTTCATCGAGAAATACTACGAAGTCGTCGCCGAGCTGCTTCAGCGCGGCCTCTCGGTCATCACCTTCGACTGGCGCGGACAGGGTCTGTCGACCCGCCTGCTCGACGACCCGCTGAAGTCCCACATCGCCGACTTCTCGGAATTCGACGCCGATATCGCCTGCGTCGTTACGCGCATCCTGAAGGAGCACGGAACGCGCCCCTATTATGGCCTGGCGCACTCGATGGGCGGCAACGTGCTGCTCAGGTATCTGCGCGACTTCCCGCACGAATTTGATCGCGCCGTGCTGTGCGCGCCGATGCTGGCGGTGAAAACCGATCCGTTCCCTCAGTGGGCAGCACGCGCCCTCGCCACCGCCTGCCGCTTCAGCGGTGCGCGCGAGACTTATGTCCTTGGCGGCAGCCCGCAGAACCCCTTCACCCAGCCCTTCGAAGGCAACCGCATCACCACTGACCGGGCGCGCTACGAGCGTGGCAAGGCCTTCGTGCTGCATGACCGCCGCCTGGCGTCGGGATCGCCGACCTTCGGCTGGCTCGAAGCGGCGTTCCGCTCGATGGACCTCGTCGCGACCGAGGACTTTGCCGCGATGATCGAGACGCCGCTGCTGCTGGTGGGGGCGGCGCAGGATCAGATCGTGCAGCCCGGTGCCGACCTCGTCCTCGTCCAGCGCATCAAGCGCGGCATGTATGTCATGCTCAAGGCCGAGCACGAAATCCTGATGGAGCGCGCCGAAATCAGGCGGGCCTTCTGGGGTTGCTTCGATCCTTTCATTGGCCTGCCTCAGCGCGCGTCGGCAAGAACCTGAAGCACCTGGGGCAAGAGGGCAGGGTCGCCACAGGCGACCACCTGTCCTCCCTGGGCGCAGCCGCGGCCTTCCCAGTTGGTCATGACGCCGCCCGCATCCTCGACGATCGGGATCAGCGCCTGCACATCCCACGCCTGCAGGGCGCTCTCGACAACGATGTCGATGAACCCGTTCGCCAGCAGGCCATAGGCATAGCAGTCACCACCAAACCGGGTCAGTCGCGTCTCGTTGGACAGGGCCCAGAAGGCGCGCTGCTCGATGTCGTCGAAATAGCCCACGGGCGAGGTCGTCGACAGCGTGGCCTGCCCAAGCCTGACGCCCCGGCGGCTCTGCAGCGCCTGCGCCTGTCCACCGCGCCGCGCGAATTCTGCGACCCCGCCGCCGCCAGACCAGCGCTCCTCGGTATAGGGTTGGTCCAGCACGCCCAGCACCGGGCGCGTCCCATCGTTCAGCGCGATCAGCGTTCCCCACTGTGCCATGCCGCACATGAAGGCGCGTGTACCGTCGATGGGGTCTATCACCCACGTGAGCGCCGAGCGCCCGGCCTGGAAGCCGTACTCTTCGCCCATCACGCCATGGTCGGGGAAATGTCGGCCGATCATCTCGCGAATGACTTCTTCGGCGCGCCGGTCCGCTTCCGTCACAGGGTCGAAGCCGTCGCCGGCATGCTTGTTGTCGATGGACATCGCCCGCCGGAAATAGGGCAGGATCACCTGGCCCGCCGCATCGGCGAGCTGGTGGGCAAAGGCCTTGAATGTCGAGAGATCCGAAATGGAAAGCGCCGCGGTCATGTGCGTTAATCGCGGACCGCGGCGCTGGATGTCAATCACCAGTTCTCTGGATCAGAGTTCTGCGCGATTTTCTGCTTTCTGTTCTGCGATGGAGCCGCTCAGGGCCTTGGCCAGTTCGAGCAGGCGCCGACGTGGTCCTTCTTCCAGGCCGTAATAGGCGCGGATGAGATCCATCGTCTCCTTGTTCTGCATGACGCCGTCACCAGCCATGTCCATGGCCTCGCCATCTTTGCCCGGGGCAAGCCCCTCGAAGAAGAACGATACCGGCATGTCCAGCGCACGGGCCAAGTCCCAGAGGCGGGATGCAGAGATCCTGTTCGCACCGCTCTCATATTTCTGGATTTGCTGAAAGCGAATCCCGATGGACTGAGCCAGTTGCTGTTGAGTCATTCCCAGAAGCCAGCGGCGATGACGCACCCGCTGGCCGATATGCAAATCGACCGGGTTCTTCACGAAGTCCCCCCAATAATAATAGTCGTCACAAAGCGAAAGCTGCGGTCCCCAACTGTTCCGCAAGCCTGACCAACCCTACGTCAAAGCGCAAGCGCCGCAACTTCAGGTTGGCTCATTAGCAGATCAGCCACCCTGCCTTGAAAGGCTTGGATTTGCAATATCTTAATGGTCACATCTCAAGTGGATGTGAGGATAACCGTGGGGGCGACGCAACGGTTTCGGGCCGATGCGTTGCAGAAGTGTCTCTAGTTATCCGCCCCAGTTGTGCGGGCGTTCTTCTTTCGCTCGTTGGGGTCAAGCCAGCGCTTGCGCAGCCGGATCGACTTCGGTGTGACCTCGACAAGCTCGTCATCGCCGATATAGGCGATGGCCTGCTCGAGCGTCAGGATCTTGGGCGGCGTTAACCGAACGGCTTCATCCTTGCCCGAAGCCCGGAAATTGGTCAGCTGCTTGGCCTTGAGGGCGTTAACGTCGAGGTCGTTGTCCCGGCTGTGCTCGCCGATGATCATGCCCTGATAGACCTTGGTGCCCGCGTCGATGAACAGGAACCCGCGTTCCTCGAGGTACCACAGGGCATAGGACGCAGCCTCGCCCTCGCGGTCGGCAATCAGCACACCCTGGCGTCGTCCCTCGATGCTGCCGCGGTGCGGCCCGAAGGCGTGGAACACGCGGTTCATGATCCCGGTGCCGCGTGTATCTGTAAGGAACTGTCCGTGATAGCCGATCAGGCCCCGCGACGGCGCCAGGAAGGTGAGGCGGGTCTTGCCGCCACCCGACGGTCGCATATCCGTCATTTCGGCCTTGCGCTGGCTCATGGCCTCGATGACGACGCCCGAATAGGCTTCATCGACGTCGATCGTGACTTCTTCGATCGGCTCTTCGAGTTGTCCGTTCGCCCCGTCGCGGAACAGCACGCGCGGCCGCGAAATCGACAGTTCGAAGCCTTCCCGCCGCATCGTTTCGATCAGCACGCCAAGCTGCAATTCGCCACGCCCCGCCACTTCGTAGGCGTCCGCGTTCTCGGTCTCCTTGACCTTGATGGCCACATTGCCCTCGGCCTCGCGGAACAGGCGCTCGCGGATTACGCGGCTCTGGACCTTGGAGCCCTCGCGTCCGGCATAGGGCGAGTCATTGATGCCGATGGTGATGGCAATCGTCGGCGGATCGATCGGGTTGGCGGGAATGGGGGCCGTCACCTCGGGGTCGCACAGCGTATCGGCCACCCCGGCAATCGTCAGGCCCGCGATGGCCACGATGTCGCCGGCACCGGCCTCATCGACCGGAACGCGCGTAAGTCCGCGGAATGCAAGGACTTTCGTGATGCGGCCGCGCTCGATCGTCTCGCCTTCGCGTGACAGGACCTTGATCGCGCGATTGGCGTTCACGATGCCCGATTCAATGCGTCCCGTCAGGATGCGCCCCAGATACGGATCAGACTGGATCACCCGCACCAGCATCGAGAACGGATGCTGGCTGTTAGCCTTGGTGGCAATCGACGGCGGCGGCACATGCGCAACGATCGTCTCGAACAAGGGCGTCAGGTCGCGCCGCTCATCCTTCTCCAGGTCCCGCACCGCCCACCCCGAGCGCCCGCTGGCGTAAAGGGTAGGGAAGTCGAGCTGCTCGTCATTGGCGTCGAGCGCTGCGAACAGGTCGAACACGTCAGTGTGGATCTCGTCCGGCCGCGCGTCAGACCGGTCGATCTTGTTCACGACGACGATGGGCTTCAGCCCCAGTTTCAGCGCCTTCGAGGTAACGAACTTCGTCTGCGGCATCGCGCCTTCGGCAGCGTCCACCAGCAGCACCACGCCATCGACCATCGACAGGATGCGCTCCACTTCGCCACCGAAATCGGCGTGGCCGGGCGTGTCGATGATGTTGATGCGCGTGCCGTTCCAGTCGACGCTCGTGCACTTGGCCAGGATGGTGATCCCGCGCTCGCGCTCCAGTTCGTTGGAGTCCATGGCGCGCTCCATGACCTGCTGGTTCTCGCGGAAGGTTCCGCTTTGCTTCAGCAGCTGGTCGACGAGCGTCGTTTTCCCATGGTCAACATGGGCAATAATGGCGATGTTGCGCAGATTCATTGGAATGTCTTGGAGTTGTGAGGCGCGGGTATAGCCGCTCCGCTGCAACGCAGCAAGCCAACCCCGAAAATAGGCCTGCGGCCTATTCGACCTTCACCCATTCACCGCTTTCCGCGTCGTGCAGCAAGAGCTGTCCGCTCTCGAAGTCGAAATGCCACCCGTGGATGCGCAGCTTGTCCTCTTCCATCCGCTGCCGAACCCAGGGAAAGCCGGACAGGTTCAGCACGCTGTTCTGGATGACCGCGAGCTCCGCAGCCAGCCGCTTTTCCTCGGCCGACATGTTGTCGAAATCGGGCGGGAACAGGTTGCGCGCCGGCGCGGCCACCTCGACCCAAGGCTTCAGGTAATCGGTTTCGGGCAGGCCGTGTCCCGCACTGACCAGGGCCGCCACGCCGCCGCAGCGCGCATGCCCCTTTACCACGATGTCCGTGACCTCGAGGACTTTAACCGCATATTCCACCACCGCGCCAATCGAGCGCGGCCGGCCGTCCGGATCATGCGGTGGCACGATATTGGCGATGTTGCGCGCCACGAAGATGTCACCCGGTTGCGCCCCGAAGACGACGCTTGGCGACACGCGGCTGTCCGAGCATCCGATCACCAGCACCTTCGGCGATTGCCCCTGCCGGGCAAGCCGTTTGTAGGTCCCCTGCTGCCGGCGAAAGGTCGTGCGCCGGAACTTCCGGTATCCGTTGAGCAGCCTCTCGGTCGCCTTCTTATTACGCCAGAACAACATGAAGCCTACCGCCGCGTCGCTGTGCACGCATTTGGGGTGAAAAATGAGATCCACACGTACGATGCGGCAAAGGTCGGGCAGTGACAACTTTGCACACGTGTTTGAGGGTCAATTGTCCCCGGTCAGCAACACGAATGCCACACCGGGTGTTTCCCCTGCAAGGCGAATGGCCCGCCTAGCGGTAGCAGGCCACGATCCCCGTGAAGGCGCCAGCCTTGCGCCCGATGGCTGCGGCCGGCGGCGGCCCCTCGGCCACCCCGTCGGTCGCGCTTTGCGCCCGCGCGATGGCGCTCAGCGTGCCGTCGCTCTTGGCATAGGACACATTGTTGGCCGCAAGGAAGGTTCGCAGCACCGAGGCCTTCAGCGCGAAATTCACATTCTGGGTGATGTCGCCGCTCGACTTGAGTTCCTGCCCCGCATTCAGCTTCGCCGTCACCACCCCGATGACGCGCCCGGAGGCATTCAGCACCGGACCGCCGGAATTGCCGAGCTGGATCGGCGCCGACATCTGGAAGAAACGCGTGTCATCCCTGAGGCCCGAAAGGGCGGTCACCGAGCCCTTGGTCAGGTTGCCGGCGCTCGACAGCTGCCCCAGCAGGGGATAGCCGAAGACGATCACGTCATCGCCCGCGTGCACGCGCTCGTCATCCTGGAAAACGGCGGCGGCCGTGGGTTTTCCGCTTACCTTGAGCAGCGCAAGGTCGTTCATCGGGTCGCTGGCCGCCACGGTGGCAGACAGCGTGTCTTCCCCGTTCAGCTGGAACGAGACCGCGCCGCATTGCTGCACCACATGATAATTCGTGACCGCAGCCCCCGCGGCATTGATGACGAAGCCGGTGCCGGTCCGCAGCAACTTGATGCCGCGCCCGTCGGCCTGCGCGACGCCTGGCTCTGTGACGGTGTCTGCCTTGGCGGGCGGGGCAGAGGCCTGCAACTGTGACAGGCGCGCCAGCGTCACATCGGGGAACTCGAACCCGTCGCACAGGCTGATGACCGCACCCTGGCAGCGATGGCTTGCCTTCTCGGAATTCGAGCGCTCGATGCTGCGCTGATAGAACTGACGGGCCAGGCCCGTCTCGCCGAGCCCCTCGGCCGCGCGCCCCAGGTAATACCAGTTCAGGTCGTTGTTGATGCCCTTCCGCTGCACGACGTCGGCGAGCTCACGCCACTGTCCGTCGGCCAGGTGCTCATAGGCCGTATCGCGGTAAAGCGCCCATTCCGCCGCCTCGAGCGCACCCATGGGCAAGGTGACATTGCCGCCGCGAAACGCGTCGAAGCGCGCCATCGCGGCCTGGTCCGTCTTGTTGACAGTTGTCGAAGTCGCACAGCCGGCAACCGCAAGGGCCACCGCAAGAATGGATAACCGACGCACGCTTTCCCCCCAAGGAAGGGGCCCCCCAAGGCCCTTCGTGCCAGAAGCCTCCCACAGCCCTGACGCGAATATTCATAGTCCCAATCGCCTCGCGAGACCAGAACCAAGCGGCATGTTGTTTTGTTTTGGTTGATCCCGGCCCCCTTTAGGGCAGGGGCGCCGGCACCGGCATCTCCAGCCGATTGGCAAGCGCAAGGGTGAGCTTGGTGTCCCGGCCATAGACGTCAGGGCGGAAATGCACGGATCCATCAGCTTCCGCAAAGGCAGTCTGGTAGGTCAGGACCACGGCCACGGGCTGGCGAACGGGGATCCGCAGCGTGCGCCCCTTGTCGATGGCAGCCCTGAGGCGCTCCAGCGTCCATTCAGGATCTCCCTCGAGCAGCGCCGCCGCCAGCTCGACCGGCCGCTCCAGCCGCACGCACCCATGGCTGGCCGCCCGCTCCTGATGGGCAAACAGCGCACGCGCCGGCGTGTCATGCAGGTAGACGGCATGGGGGTTTGGAAAATCGAACTTGACCCGGCCCAGTGAATTCAGCGGACCCGACTCCTGGACCAGCTGCTCGTTCTGCCAGTACATCCTGTTTCGTTTCAGGTACTTGCGATCCCGCTTCAGCAGCGGCTCGATTTCGTTGACCACGATCGAGCGTGGGATGGTCCATGTCGGGTTCAGCACAATGGCATCGATCACACTCGTCAGTTCCGGCGTCTCATGCGCCGGCGCGCCGATCACGGCGTTCATGCGCAGGATGCGCCGCCCGTCGCGGTAAAGCACGGTTGTCGCCGCGGGCAGGTTGACTTCCACGCGCGTCGGCGGCAGGTCGCGCAGCGTCCGCCGCAGCCGTTCCAGGTTGAGCGCGAGGCTCGAAACCCGTTCGCCAACCGAAATATTGAGGCGCGCGATCGTAACCGCCGTGACCTTGCCATCGGCTGTAAGCCCGTTGCGCCACTGGAAACGCGCGACACCGGCCCTCAATTCATCGTCGAACAGGGCCACGCCGCTGTCGCGCTCGAGGTCGCCCTCCACGAAAAGCCGCGTCCGCAGGCCGGTATAGTCCCGGTTCCGGCTGCCAGGCTGCGCAAGGCTGTCGGCCACCAACGCCCATCCGCCTGAGAGGGCGATGCGCCGGTACCGGGAGAGCCCGCGCACCATCTGTGCATAGGCCTCATGCTGGGGTTCAAGTCCTCTCAGCCAGTCAGACGGACCCGCGTTGTTCAGCGCCTCGCCCAAGGCAGCGATGCGGTCAGTCTCCGTCATCCGGTCGGCTGGAGCGTCCGCGCTGGCTTCGGCAACGGGCCCGACGCCCTCACTGACATAACGAGCATATTTCAGCGCCGCATCGGTCAGCAGCACATCGCGCAGCGTGATGGCCTCCGGGCGCATGTCCGCGCTCAGGCGCGCAATCTGCTCCGCATGGAACAGCATCGCGTCCAGCCCATGGTCCGGCGCAGCCCCCATGATGTCATCCATCTGCGCCGCGTGCGGCGCCGACCAGGCGCAATCCTGCCCATGCGCATCATAGAAACGCCGCACATTGATCAGGTCGACCGTTTGCAGCAGCCGGGCACTGTTGAGAAGCCGGGGCAGCCCGGGGCAGTGCGCAGGCTCGTCCCCCCGAGGCAGGACTTGGCCGACCGGCCCCGGTTCAGGAAAAGGATAAGCCTGGGCGCGCGCTTCCCCGCTCGCTGCCGTTTGCGCGGCCAGCAGCAGCACGGCAAGCCAGTGCCGCATGGCCTGCATGTTCCTACCCCCAGGGAATGATGCCGGACACTACATGAATTCGCGCGATGTCAACAGCGACCCTGCCGCTTCAACCCTGATCCAGCCCGCCCGGGCCAATGTGATCGCGCGCACAGATTGCCTTGCCTCAAAGATTGCAGCTTGGGGACACAAAACCGACAAGTTCAGGGATCAGGTTGCAACCTGCATCCATCCCCCTTTTTTCCTTTCGGTATGCTAACAAAGGCGCTGGTTCCCCTCTACAATGGAACCGTTCGTCGCTCAGCCTCAGGGAACATTCATGTCACGCTTGATGATCGTGCTGGCAGTCGCCGCAGCACTCGTTGCCTCGATCCTCGTCTCGAGCCGCTGGTACCCGCAGACAGGCGCCGCACTGATACAGGAAGAGGACGAGTTCCTTTTCGCCGGTGGCGACGGGGCGACGCACGCGCCGCCCGGACTGGCCGACACGACGGCGACCGGCCCGTCTGCGCAGCCAGAAGCAGAGGCCCCCTATTTCGCGTTTCGCAGGCTCGAGGTGCAGACCTCCGGCGAAACGCCCGAGGCCTGTCTGGTCTTCACCCGCAAGCTCGATGACAGCGGCAACGTCCGCTACGAGGACTACCTGAAATTCGATCCCGAGCAGACCTTCGCCGTTCGCATCACCCAGGACAGGCTCTGCATTCAGGGCCTCTCATTTGGCAAGGCCTACACACTGCAGCTCAGGGAAGGCTTGCCCGCGCTCAAGGGCGACAAGCTGTCCAAGTCGGAATCCTTCCCCGTTGAACTGCGCGACAAGCCCTCGCTCGTTCGCTTCGGCAACGGCTTCGTTCTGCCGCGCGACACGGCCGACGGCGTCCCCATCACGACGGTGAATGTCTCGCGGCTGGACGTGAAGGTGATCCGCGTGGGCGACAGGCTCCTGTCGCAACTGCAGACCGGCGTCGTCGACCAGCGCGAGTTCTACGAATATGACCGCGACACTCTCGAGAATTCCCAGGGCCAGGTTGTCTGGCAGGGTCAGCTGTCGGTGCCGGGCAATCGCCGCAACGACGAGGCGATCACGCTCTTCCCGCTCCGCAAGGCGCTCAAGCAGGTACTGCCGGGCGCTTACCTTGTGATTGCGACCGACGCCGCCGAGGCGAAGACGACCGACGAGAATGACTTCTGGAAGCCGCGCGCCGCGCAATTCGTGGTCAACACGGACATCGCCCTGACAAGCTTCCGGGGACGCGACGGCCTGTCGGTCTTCGCCCGCTCGCTGCGGACAGCCGAACCGCTCTCCGGCATCGAACTGGCCCTCGTCGCGCGCAACAACGAAGAACTCAAGCGCGTGAAGACAGGCGTCGACGGTCGCGCCATCTTCGATGCCCCCCTGACCAGGGGCAAGGGCGGTTCGGAACCCGTTGTCGTCATGGCCTACGGGGCGGGATCGGATTTTTCCTACCTCGATCTGCGTCGGCCGGCCTTCGACCTGACCGATCGCGGCGTTGATGGCCGCTCGAACCCGGGCGAGATCGACGCCTACATGTACACCGATCGCGGCGTCTATCGACCCGGCGAGACCGTCAACGTCACGACCTTGCTGCGTGACCAGCAGGCCAAGGCGATCGCCAACACGATGCTGACCTTTGTCCTGTCCCGGCCCGACGGCCTGGAAGCCAGGAAATGGACGCAGAAGAACCTGCGTGGTGGCGCCTCCAGCGATCCCGTGACGCTGACCAACACGGCACCGCGCGGCCGCTGGCAGGTCGCGGCCTATGTTGACCCGAAGGGCGAGCCCATCGGCCGCATCGCATTCGACGTGCAGGACTTCGTTCCGCAGAAGCTGAAGGTCGAACTCAAGCCCACGCAGGAGATCCTGAGGCCCGGCGAGGTTGCCACGGTCGACGTCAGCGGGCGCTTCCTCTATGGCGCGCCAGCAGCCGGCCTGGGCGGCGAGGGTACCGTGACCATCAATGCGGACCCGACGCCCTTCGATGCGATCGCTGCACTCAAAGGCTACGTTTTCGGCAAGGTCGACGAGACTTTCCAGGGCACGCAAGTGACCATGGCGCTGAGCGAAACCGACGCCCAGGGCAAGACCTCGGCAACGGCCTTGATCGACACGCTGCCCGAGACATCGCTGCCGCTGCGCGCCGACATGACCATCTCCGTCTATGAACCCGGTGGTCGCACGACATCCGACCAGGTGTCGCTGCCCGTTCGCACGCGCGACACGTTGATCGGCGTGCGGCCGGGTTTCCAGTGGAACTCGGTCCAGGAAAACACGCCTGCCAATTTCGAGGTCATCGCTCTCGACGAGCGTGGTCGCCAGAAGGCGGTCAGCAACGTGACCTGGGAGCTGGTTTTCGAGGACATCGATTATCGCTGGTACCAGGTCGACAATGACTGGCGTTACGAGCGCATCGTCAATGACCGCATCGTCGAGGGCGGCAAGACCGACCTGACGGCAACCGCGCCATTCCGCATCTCGAAGGCATTGCGCTGGGGTTCCTACAGGCTGACGGTGACCGACCCGCAGAGCGGCGCCGTCACGGCCTATCGCTTCTGGTCCGGTTGGGGCAATGGCGCGGACAATGACCGTCCGGACCGCGTTGCCGTTCTGGCCGACAAGGAGCTTTATGCCTCGGGCGAGACCGCCCGCATCAAGATCTCGCCGCCGTCCGACGGCAAGGCGCTGATCGTGATCGCCTCCAACCGCATCCACATGACGCGCATGGTTGACGTGTCGGCCTCGGGCACCACTGTGACCATCCCCGTCTCGTCGGACTGGGGGGCAGGCGCCTACGCGCTGGTGACCCACTATCGCCCGCTGTCATCGGCACAGTCGCGCGCGCCCGTGCGCTCGATCGGCGTCGCCTGGCTTGCCGTCGATCCGGCCCCGCGCAGCCTGTCGCTTGCCATCAAGGCGCCGCAGAAGATCAAGCCGAACCAGAAGATCACGATCCCGATCGAGGTGAAGGGCCAGGCTTGGGGCGACGCGGCCTTTGTCACCCTGGCTGCCGTCGACGAGGGCATCCTGCAACTGACCGATTTCCAATCGCCCGATCCGAACCGCTTCTATTTCGGCAAGCGTCGCCTGGGTCTCGACATGCGCGACGATTACGGTCGCCTGATCCAGGCCGACCGCGCCATCCTTGGCGAATTGCGCTCGGGCGGTGACGCCATCGGCGGTCGCTCGCTCTCGGTCGTACCGCAGAAATCGGTGTCCCTGTTCTCGGGTATCGTCTCTGTCGCCAACGGAACGGCGAACATCACGGTCGACGTGCCGGACTTCAACGGCGAGCTGCGCCTGATGGCCGTCGCCTGGTCAGGCACCCGGGTGGGTCGCGCCGAACAGCCGCTGACGGTTCGCGATCCTGTTGTCGCCGAGGTCGTGCTGCCGCGCTTCCTGGCTCCCGGCGACCGGATCATGGCAGCCCTCAACCTGCACAACGTCGAGGGCGCGCCGGGCCAGTACACGGCCGTCGTCAAGGCCGACGGGGCTGCCGCAAGCCCCGGCGGACAGACCCGTGCCGTGACGACGCTTGCCAGGGACCAGCGCTCGATGCTGCTGGTTCCCGTCGAGGCCGCCAGCGCCGGCATCGGCAAGGTGTCCCTGAGTGTAACAGGCCCCGGTGGCTTCCGCGTCGATCGGTCATGGCCAATCGAAGTGCGCGAGCCGCAATTGCCTGTCTCGGTCGAGGACACGCTTGTCCTGCAGCCGGGCAAGGAAAACAGGTTTGGCGGGGAGTTGCTTGCCTCGTTCAAGCCGGGAACAGCCAGGGTCGCCGTGACGGTGACGGGTGGCCGCGGGTTCGATGACGTGCCAGGCCTGTTGCGCTGGCTCGATCGCTATCCCTATGGCTGCCTCGAGCAGACCACGAGCAGGGCCTTCCCGCTGGTCTACTACAACGACATGGCCTTGCTGGCTGACGTCAAGCAGGACCGCACGATCCGCGATCGTGTCCAGGACGCGGTCTGGCGCATCCTCGACATGCAGACCTACAACGGCAGCTTCGGCATGTGGAGCGCAGTCTCCGGCGAGGCCGATCCCTACATCGCCATGTTTGCGGTCGACTTCCTGATGCAGGCCAAGGCGCAGAACTATGTGGTCCCGGAGGAGGCGATCGAACGCGCACTCGGTTGGGTCCGCAAGGCTGCAGGCGCAGAAGCCTCCGGCGACCTGGCGCGGGCCTACGGGTTCTATCTTCTCGCGCGGGCCGGTTCGCTGAACCCGGGCGAGTTGCGCTACTTCGCCGACAACCGCGTCGAAGCGATGCGCAATGCCTTCGCGCTGGGATTGCTGGGCTCGGCGCTGAGTGAAATCGGCGACCGCTCGCGCGCCGCACCCGCCTTCGCCCGTGCGCGCGACATTGCGCTCGAGGCGACCACCGACAAATATGCGGTGGACAGCTACTACGGCTCGCTCCTGCGCGATGTCTCGGGCCTGGCCGCTGTGGCGGCACGCGCGCAGCAGGCAAGCTTCGTGCCCAATCTGGTCGAGCGCGTTCAGGGCTTCGATCCGCGTCTCAACCTGACGACGACACAGGAAAAGGCGTGGATGCTGCTGGCCGCTCACGAGGTCGAAGCCGCCACGCCGCCGGTGAATGTCGCCGTAACGGGGGCACCCGCCGTCCAGAAGGGCAAGGTGCTGCGCTTCAGCCCCAGCCTCGCCCAGATGCAGACAGGCATTGCGGTCCGTAACAACGGCCAGCGCGAAGCCTGGCGCATCGTGTCGGCCGAAGGCATTCCGGCCAGCCCGCTGCCCCCCGAAGGCAGTGGCGTGACCGTGAGCAAGGCCATTCTCACCATGTCCGGTCAGCTCGCCAACCTCGGCGCCGTTCGCCAGAACGACCGCTTCATCGTGCACGTCTTCGGCCAGATGGACGATAACCGTGCCCGCCTGATGGCGCTGCTCGACCTGCTGCCTGCGGGCTTCGAGATCGAGGGCGTCGTGCAGCGCAAGGAGGATGGATCGACCATGTATCCCTTCCTCCCCGCGCTGGCGGTCTCCAACATCGCGGAAGCGCGCGACGACAGGTTCGTCGCGACCTTCGACATCGGATCGAGCTACCAGCCTTCGAACCCGAAAGACGCGGCCGCACGCACGAAGCCGAAGTTCCACTTCGCCTACATTGTCCGCGCCACCGTCCCCGGCAATTACGCTGTGCCGGCGGCGGTCGTCGAAGACATGTATGCGCCGCGCGTCCGCGCGCGGACCGGCATGGGACAGATGACGATTGCAACCCAGTGATGACGCAATCCCACTGAACAAGCCAACCCTGCGCCAGAGCCTGGCGCAGGGCCTTGCCTCGACACTTGCCCGCAGGCCCGCGATACTGATCGCAGCCTTTGCCGCCATCGGCCTCATGTTTTCGCTGGCCGTGCTCGATCGGATCTTCCCGCTCGAGCGATCCCGCATCGACGACCGATCGGTCATTGTCACCTCGGCAAGGGGAACCTTGCTGCGCGCATTCGCATCCTCGGATGGCCGATGGCGCCTGCCGGTGAAACCGTCCGACGTCGACGCGCGCTACGTGGAGATGCTGCTCGCGTGGGAAGACCAGCGCTTTCGTGAACACGCCGGCGTCGACCCCTTCGCCTTGCTGCGTGCCGCCTACCAGTTGGCGGCCAATGCGCGCGTGGTCTCAGGGGCATCAACCATAACCATGCAGGTCGCAAGGCTCATGGAGCCGCGCGAACGCACGGTCCTGGCAAAGACCCTGCAGCTTGCCCGCGCCGTGCAGCTCGACTGGCACTATTCGAAGGACGAGATCCTCGAGCACTACCTCACGCTCGCGCCTTACGGCGGCAATCTCGAGGGGATCCGGGCGGCAAGCCTCGCCTGGTTCGGCAAGGAGCCCGCGCGCCTGACGGTCGGGGAGGCGGCGTTGCTGGTCTGCCTCCCGCAATCCCCTGAGCGCCGGCGTCCCGACCGGTTTCCCGAGACGGCGCGCAAGGCGCGTGACCGCGTGATCAGCGTGCTCGCCGAACGCGGCGTGATAACGAAGCGCGAGGCGGCCGACGCCCTCGAGGAGCCTGTTCCCACGCGCCGGCTGCGCTTTCCCTTCAACGCCCCGCACCTCGCCCAGGAACTTTTTGCAGGCAACAAGGGACGCGACCCTGTCATCACGACCACGATCCGGGCCGACATCCAGGTGATGCTGGAAGACCTCGCGCGGCGTGAGCGCGCCTATTTCGATGATGATGCCAATGTCGCTGCCATCGTGGTCGACAACGCAACCCGCGATGTCATGGCCTACATGGGCGGCGCGAATTTCTGGGCGGCCGCCGGCCAGCTGGATTTGGCGACGGCCACGCGCTCGCCGGGTTCAACGCTCAAACCTTTCATCTATGGCATGGCCTTCGACGAACTGATCGTCCACCCACAGACCTTGATCGACGACAAGCCGACGGCCTTTGGCGATTACGAGCCGCGCAATTTCGATCGCGGTTTCCAGGGCACGGTCTCGATGGAGACCGCACTTCAATTGTCGCTCAACGTGCCGGCAGTGGCCTTGCTCGAACGCATCGGCCCCTTGCGCTTCTCCGCCGCGCTGAAGAATGCAGGTGCAAAACTGCATTTCCCGAAAAAAGGGGCGCTGCCATCCCTGCCGATGGCCTTGGGCGGCGTCGGGATGACGCTGCGCGACCTCACCATGCTTTATGCCGCCATTCCCAATGCAGGCCAGGTGGCGCCGCTCAATTTTATGCCCCGCGCAACACCAGCCGAACCCGTCCGGATGTTCGGGCCGGCACCCGCGTGGTACCTCGGCGAAATCCTCAAGGAGGCAAACCTCCCCGACGGCTGGTCGATGGGGCAGGGCATCGAGCGGGCCCGCACCATCGCTTTCAAGACGGGCACGTCCTATGGCTACCGCGATGCCTGGTCCATGGGCTTCTCGCGAAAATACACGGTAGGCGTCTGGGTTGGCCGCGCCGATGGCTCGACACGGCCCGGCCACATCGGGCGCAACGAAGCCGCCCCGGTTCTGCTCAAGATCTTCGACCTGCTGCCGCCGGAACCAAAGGCCCCCGCAAACCCGCCTGCCGACGCCTGGTGGGTCCAGAATGCCGAGCAACTCCCGCCCGGTCTGCAACGTTTCCGCGCCAGCAATCGCATGGCCGCAGGCTTGAAGCGGGTGCAACCACCGCGGATCTCGTTTCCCCCGAACGGCGCGACCGTCTCCATTCCCGATCGCGCAAGGCCGGAGCCCTTGCCCCTGAAGGCGACGGGTGGTCGTGCGCCGCTCCAGTGGGTGGTGAACGGCACGCCGTTGCCGGACAGTGCCAACGCCTGGTGGACCCCCGATGCCGAAGGCTTCGCGCAGATCACGGTTGTGGATGCAGACGGACGCAGCGACACCGCGCAGGTCCGCCTGAAGGCAGAAGACTGATACCGCCACCGCAGCGCCCATTTGTCACGCTGCCCGCCCTGTCAGGCGGTGTCCATATCGCCCCTCGATGCAAAGCAGGCGACCGCAACGTCCATGACCACGCCCCCGTCTCCGAACACGCCGCCGCAACCGGGCTGGCTCGAGCGCCTGCGCACCTCCTTCGCGCCCGAAGAGGCCGAAACCGGCATGACCACCGAGCTGGGACGCAAGCGCGCCATAGCGCTCCTCTTCGTCTGCCTGATTGGCAATGGCCTGGGGCAGACCCTGATGTTCGCGATCCTCCCGCCATTGGCGCGCGACCTCGGTCTGACCGAATTCCAGGTCGGATCCATCTTCGCCGTTTCGGCGACGATCTGGGTCTTTTCGTCCGCCTTCTGGGGCGCCCGCAGCGACCGATGGGGACGCAGGCCGGTGATCCTGATCGGGCTTGCGGCTTTCGGCATTTCCACGATCAGCTTTGCCGGCGTCATGATGTTCGGGCTCTGGGGGGCGCTGACACCGCTGGCGACCTACGCGCTTCTCATCGCATCACGCTGCATTTTCGGGATTTTCGGATCCGGCGCGTTTCCGGCATCCCAGGCCTATGTCGCCGATCGCACCACACCCGAGCAGCGGACCGAAGGCATGGCAACGCTCAACGCGGCCTTCGGCCTGGGCGCCGCCGTCGGCCCCGGCATCGGCGCGGCGCTTACGGTCTTTGGCGTCGTCGCCCCGATCTTCTTTGTTGGCTTCATCGGCCTCGCATCGGCCGTCGCGATCTGGCTGCTGCTGCCGGAGCGCACCGCCCCCCACAAGCGCCAGGAACTCAAGCCGCTGTCATGGCGCGATCCGCGCGTGCTGCCCTTCGTTATCTTTGCCGTCGTTCAGGGCACGGCAGGTGCAATCCCCATCCAGACCGTGGCCTTCATCATTCGCGACACGCTGAACCCTTCGACCTCCGACACCCAGCAATTGGCAGGCGTGGGGTTGACGTGCTCGGCCATCGCCTCGCTGTTCGCGCAATTCGTCCTCGTCCAGCGCTTCCGGCTGGGAACGAGGTTTCTGGTCTACGCAGGCATCGGGGTCGCGCTGGTTTCCAACCTGCTGGTCATCCTCGCGATCATGTCGCCCAATTACGGGTTGATCGCGTTTGCACTCGTCCTCTCGGGGCTTGGCTTCGGGATGTTGCGCCCGGGTTTCGCGGGGGCATCCTCGCTGGCGGTCTCCCCGGACGAGCAGGGCGCCATGGCGGGTCTGACGGGTGGGGCCGGCGCCGCCGGCTTTATCTTTGCCCCGTTGATCGGCAATGCGCTGTACGGGCTCGATCCCACGCTGCCCTATATCCTCGGCACGGTGCTGATGGGCACGCTGCTCGTCTATCTGATGCGCAGCCGCACGCTCAAGAGCGCCATCATCCGTGACCGCGCGGACCTGATCGACCCGCATCCACCGGCCTAGCCGGCCAGGCGCAGCGTCTGCAGCAGCGAGACCGTGGCAAACCCGTCGGCAGGCACGCCGATCTTGCGCTGGAACGC
>JBEIHO010000055.1:0-17648 GCA_040381215.1 Alphaproteobacteria bacterium
GCGAGATAGCCGCTGGAGGCCTCTGCCACGATGACACCGAGGCCCAGCTGGTCGGCGGGGCGCGCTTCGAGAAGGCCGGTTGCTACCAGGGTGGCGCTGAAGAACCCTTCGACGGGGTTGATGTCGCCGTTGGCCATGCCGAGGCGGATCGAACCTGACAAATCGAAGCCGCTGCCGCCGGCCTGTGTCAGCAGTGCCTCCTCGACGGCCGCGTAGGCGCCGTAATTCGTCTGCGCCTCACCTGTAACGAGGTCGGGAAACTGCTCCGAATAGGTCCATCCACCGAGCGACCACAGGCGTCCTTCGCGGGCGATGCCGGTTTCAGCCGCCACAAGAACGCCATCGCCATCCTTGAAATCGATCGTGGTCCGTCGCGGGAAATCCGGGCTTCCCGGCACGCCGTCGGCGATCGTTCCACGCAGATAGATGTCGCCCTCGAATTGGTAGTTCAGGCGCAGGGCGAGGCTTGTCACAGGCCAGATCGATGGCCCCCCGACGCCCGACTGCGAATAGTCCGTGCCGATGCCGTGCGCGGGGTTCAGGAAAAGTGCCCGCACCTCGCCGGCGTCGAATTCGCTTGAAACGTCATAAAGACCGAGCCGCAGCGAGCCGCGGCCTTCGGCGAAACCCTGGTCGATCCAGGCTTCAACGAGACGCAGGGCCTCGCCGGTTTCGATGTTGGAGATGCCGTTGATGTCCCCTACCCGCTCCGCGACCGAATTTCCGGTGGCGTAGAGCGCGTAGACGAACGCGGTCGCGTTGCGCCATCCAGCCAGCTGCTCGAGGTCGAGGGACGCCTGCAGGTCGAAATTGTCCAGGTACACCGCGCCCGGGTCGATGCCGCCCGCGGCTACATTCCAGACTTCGCCGGTATAGGACAGGGTCACGGTGGCGGCCGGGGTCGGCTCGCTGGAGGATTGCGCCGGTTCGTCTGACATCGCAGGCGCTGTCGCGGCGAAGCCCACCAACGCCGCACAGCCAAGTTTCGATGCCGTCGTGAACCGGCGCATGGGATGCCCCCTTCGGCAATCAAATCGACGGCCGGAAGGTGACGGCAGAATGCTAACAGGGTGTTAACCGCAATCGCGGCTCAGGCGGCCTGGCGGCGCCGGCTTTCGCCGTCGACGATGCGGTCGAGGGCCTCGTCGCGGCGGTTGCGGACCGTGTCGCGGTGGACGCCGAGGATGCCGGCGGCGCGCGAGGGTCCCATGCCACGCCCGCAGGTAAGCCAGAGTGCGGCGGCGAGGTGACGCCGCTCGTGCAGATGAATGAACCAGCCGAAGACCTCGTGCATGCGATCGATGGCCCGCGGCGTGGGCGAGGCCAGCCGAACCACGGTTTCGCCTCCCGCCATTTCAATGCACGCCGTGACCATTTCCGGCCAGGCAGAGCGGTATCCGCGCAATTGGCCGGCGGGCAATCGCCGCAGCGTGTCGCAGGCCTCGCTGATGCGGGCTGCCACGTATTTCCTGTCCGGGCTGTCGCCCCTGCTGCATGTGATGTCCATCCCCGGTTCCCCCTTGTTTCCTGCGCCCGGGCACGGCTCCGGCCGGGCTGATTGACTTTACTTATATTCACTTATATATTTGAAACGAATAACGAACGCAATGGACCGCGACATGGCGCCTCAACGCCCCGAAAGGGGTAACTCCAGCTTCGGCATGCGCTTGCGTGAACGGCGGCTGGCGTGCGGGCTGACGATGGCGCAACTGGCCGAGCGCATCGGTGTCTCGCAACCGGCGATCTCGCAGTGGGAGAGCGGGCGGGACAGGCCCGGGCGCGAGAGCCTGCAGAAGCTTGCCACGGCGCTTGGCGTGCCGGCCGATGAACTCCTGTCGGTGACGACGGCCTCAGGCGATGTCGCTCGACCCTTGCTGCAGCAGATGCCTGCGGACGTGCCGGTGCTGGGGACGGCCGTAGGTGGCGACAGCGGCGATTTCAGCTTCAATGGCGACGTGATCGACTATGTGCGCCGCCCCCACGGCGTGGCGCAGATGCGCAACATCTATGCGTTGTGGGTCACGGGTGACTCCATGGCGCCGTGGAACCAGCGCGGCGACCTGATCTATGTCACGCCAACCCGCCCGCCCGCGATCGGCGACCATGTGGTGGTCGAGCTGGAGGGCGGGCACGCGCAGGAAGCTGGCACCGCCATGGTCAAGCTGCTGGCCGGACAGACGGCGACCCATGTGCGGCTGAGACAGTACAATCCCGCGCGCGAGTTCTCGGTGGCGCGTGCGCGCGTCAAGGCCCTGCACAAGGTGCTGAGCCTGCGGGAGCTGATGGGAATCTGACAGATCATCTGAACATGCGGCATGACGCTGTGGCCTGCTGGCGTGCCAGACCACAGCGTCCAGCCATCATGGAACTCGTTTCAAGTCGGTGTAGTTCCCGCTCGTGCGCAGAGTAATCGTGACGGCTTGCTGGCCGCGATTGCGGAAGAACCAGCCGTGCGAACCATCAAAGCCTGCGGTCAAGACGCCCTCATCGGCAGCGATGCCGCGAGCCTTCTTGTAGCTCGTCTCGGCGCCCCCAGCCTGTGGCGTGCCGTGCATGTCGTAATTCACGACGCCACCGATAACAGACCACGAATAGGCGACCTTCGTCCCCTTGGGCATCTTCATTTTCCATTCCACACCCTCGGCCGGTTTCAGCGCAATGGTTGTGGTGTCCTTTCGAGCGCTCACAGCAGGTGCTGCCGGTTCGCTGGCATTAGCGCTGCCAACAAACAACTCGGCGAATATCCGCAACATCAGGCTTGACTGAGGCTCTGGCGTCGACGGCTGCGAGGCGGGATCATGAATTTGTTCGTCGCGGGCGGCTTCGTCGGCGAGTTGCGCCTTGATTTCGCCCATCTCGGTCAGCTGCAGCGTGCGGCCAATCCCTGTTGGATCAATGCCATATTCCGCGGGCAGGACGATGGTCACGAGGATGATGATCGCGGTCACGAGTGCAATGATGGTCGACCTGATGAGTTGTTGCGTGCTGGGCAAGTCGTCTTGGGAAGGCATGTTATGGTTGAGCATGTGCGCCTCAGAGTGCTTGGGTTGCGAAATAGCCAGCAAGATGCATGCCCACCAGGATGAATCCGGCGGTCATCATGGCGGTGTTGGCTGCGTAGGCATGGCGACGGAAAGAGGGTGATCGGCGCCAGAAACTGATGGCGATCAGAATGCCTGCGAGCGCCAGGAGTTGACCGATCTCGACGCCGATATTGAAGGCAACGAGGTTCGTGAGCAGCCCGTCTGGTGCGATGTCATACTCCTGCACCTTTGTCGCAAGGCCGAAACCATGGAACAGGCCGAATATCAGTGTCGCAGCCTTTGTGTTGGGCTGAAATCCCAACCAACGCTGGTAGGCGCCCATGTTGTCCAGCGCCTTGTATACCACCGACAGGCCGATGACGGCGTCGATCAGAAACGCGCTCATCGTTACGTTGAAATAGACACCAATGATCATCGTGGTCGAATGCCCGAGGGCGAAGAGCGTCACGTAAATCGTGATGTCTTTCAGGCGATAAAGGAAGAAAATAACGCCTGCAAGAAACAGGAGATGGTCATAGCCCGTTATCATGTGCTTGGCGCCCAGATACATGAACGGCACGAAGTGAACGCCGGTGATCTCCTGGATGTAGCCTTTGTCGCCTTCTGCAACGGCGTGAGCTGTTGCTGGACTGGCTATGAAGACGGCGGCGATTATGGCGATCAGGAGTGCAATGCCCCCGATGCGCAAAGGTGTGCGCACCAGCCCGTCCATCCGCCGATGGATTTCGTACATGGATCAATATCCTTGAAGAGAACGAAAGTGCGAGCGCCCAAGCGGGCGGCGAGGCTTACGAGAGGCGGCGCGGCGGGCGCTCGATCGGGTCGCGCCCATTCTTTGCTTGGCAGGACTGCTCGCTCAACCTTCCTTGCCCACATGTGGCAGGGAGAGCTGCAGGGCTGGTCCATACCGCTTGCGCGTTGTCATGACTGTGGTCCGTGGGGTCATGCCCCTCCAGGTGCCCCGAGGGCTGCGCTGCGTGAAGATGCAGGTGCGCGGCATCCGAAGGTTGCGTCGCGTGGCTGAAGGGCTTCACAGGCGACATTATTGCAATGGCAATTGCCAGAACCAGGATCGATAGGCTGCCTCGCCACGCAAGCAAAGCTTGGATATTCAACCTGAGAGTGGCCATTCTCATCACAGTTGAGGCAAACCCCTTGTTCCGGAAACGAGGGCGTTTTAGCTGCAAACTGCATTCAGAGCAATGTCAGTGCGGCATTCCGCAAGCGCTTATCCTTCGCCGATGCGCTCGAGCTCGTCGATGATGGCGCGGGCGGTGTCGATGAGGTTGATGGCGTGATCGAGAACGCTGTCGAGGTCGGCGAAGCTTGGTTCCTTCACAAGGTCGGTGATCGCGGTCTTCAGCCTGCGGACCTGGGCGAAGAAGACGCGCAGGAGATCCTTGAGGTTGGCCGGCAATGCCGATGACATGAGCAGGTCGCCATGCCTGTCCCAGAACGTGGTGGTGAGCCTTGCGGCCTGCTCGCGTGCCTTCTGCGCGACGCGACGACGGTCCTTGGCGTCGTTGAGGTTGATACTTTGGTCGATGATGGCGCGGGCGATCTCGACGGCGGCGACGGTGTTGTCCTGCATGGCCTCGCCGAAGGCCTTGGCGATGTCCTCTGCGGCGGCTTCATTGCGTGCGCCGATGCCCCCGAGGCGGGCGTCGGCCAGGAGCACGCGCGTGCCGGCCTGCGCGAGCAGGGGCGTCGATGCCGCCAGACCGGTGAGTGCCGTCGTGATCGTGGCGAGGTTGCGGGTTGCGGCGAGGCGCATCTCGAGGCTCTCGACCCTGCGGGCGAGGCGCGAGCGATCAGCGCCTGCTGGTATAAGCGCACTTATGGCGGCGCACAGCAGGCAGCCCGCGGCGGCGCCGACGGCAAGCAGGAGGATGGCGTCGGCATTTGCCGTCATCATTTGCAGGAGATCCATTGCAGTGCTCGCCTTTTGAAGGCAACGAGGGAACGATCAGATCTGCGCGGCGTCAAGCGCTGCGCGCGGGCACGTCCCGGCCTTGGCAGGAAAAGCAGCTTTGCGGGCGTGCGTGCTCGCCTCTTGCAAGAACCGCACGGGAGCGGCTCGCCTGTCAGGCGTATTGCGGACGGGGCCTGTCCTATTTCCGGAAGACGGCCATCAGGTCGCGGATCTGCCCGCGGTCGGTCAGGCACTTGTCCTTTTCGCCGAGCCGGACGCGATAGACGGGAATGCCGGCCGAGGAGGACTGGAACGGGTCTTTCTGGCGCGTGTGGTAGGCGGTGACGCCGGGCGCGGGCGCGGCGGGCGCGGCAGCGGACTTCTCGTAGCTGGCGCCCTCGAGTTGAAGTTCGACGAGGCGGCCATCGATGCTGGCCTGGAAGGTGATCGGTTTCGGGTTCTGGCTCTGCAGCCAGAGGCATCCCTCCACGGTCTTGAACAGGATGTCGCCGCAAGCCTCGCCGCAGGCCAGCGCACCGGCCTTGATCTCGGCTTCGGTGGGGCGCGGGATGGGAACCGGCGCTGGCGCGACAGCGGCAGGCGGGACTGCTGCCGGCGCTGCGGCAGGCTTGATGCGCGGCTGGGGCGGCGGCGGTGGCGGGGCCGCGGGCGTCGGCTTGACGCGCGGCATGGGAACGGCGGCGGTTTCTTCAGGCGTGTCGGCAGCCATTGCCATCGCTGGCAGCATGAGTGCCACGAGGGCCGCACACACTCGAATACCGAACGCTGACACAGCGCATCTCCCTTGCGAACAACGCAGAGGGGAAACTAGTGCAGCCGTGCGCGCAGATGAAGAGGTTTTTGATCGTCAAGGCAAACGCGACCGCCCTCCGCGGGGGGGGGGCCGGTCTTTACCGCACCCGCTTGAGACCGATGGCATTCGCCGTCATGCGCTCGACCGTTCTTTGCGACAGGAGAGACAAGACCAGCTTGCCGACGCCCGGACGGCTGACTTCATAACGCACGCGCGGGAAGCGGGCCGTGACGGCCTGACGAATGACCTGCCCGATCCTGTCGGCCGGCAGGCCTGCCTTGCCTTGCTTGACAGCCATGAAGCGCACATTCTCGATCGGCGCGGCGAACGGGGTCGTGGCATAGGGCTCGACATCCAGCGCGTCGGCCTTGTCCCAGATCGGTGTGGCGACCATGCCCGGCGCGACCACGATCACGTCGATGCCAAACACCCGCATTTCCTGGCGCAACGCCTCGGAAAGCCCCTCGAGGCCAAACTTGGAGGCCGCGTAGGGGCCCAGGAACGGGCTCGCGCGGCGACCGCTGACGGAGGAAATGTTAACGATCCGGCCCGGCTTGCCCTTGAGCGATCGATCGACGCCGAGGAGAGGCGCAAATGCCTGCGTGGCAACCATGACACCCGTCAGGTTGACATCGAGCTGCTTGCGAAAATCGGCGATCGGCAGATAGACAAGAGGGCCGGCGACGGCGATGCCGGCATTGTTGACCAGTGCAGCCAGCGTCTGGCCATTCAGCGCGGAGCGCACGCGCGAGGCCGCTGTCTTGACGGCTTTTTCGTCCGTGACGTCGAAGACAAGCGGCGAAAAGCCTGCCCCCAGCTCGGCGGCCAATCGCCTGGCGTCCTCGTCCTTGCGAACGGAGCCGAAGACCCGGAACCCGGCGGACATGAAGGTCCTGGCGGTGGCGAGCCCGATGCCGCTCGACACACCCGTGACGACGACAGACCTTTGTTGTTTAGCCATCGCAAGCACGCCCCATTCCCCCACGTGTTTGTATAACGCAAGACTCTGCGCTCCTTAATGAATTCTCGGTGAGATCACGGCATGGGACGCCGTGCCGCTGCGTTCCTGCAACGCTGCGGCCTGCGGGTTTCGCCTGCCGCGGGAGCAGGCATGCGCGCGCTCTTCCCTGCGGAGACTGGCGCGTCGAAGACCCGTGGCCATGCGGGGTCATGACGCGCTCCTGGCTCTTGCGACCCATTATCCGGGGAGAGCCCCCCCTTGATCCAGGTCAAGGCCCGGCGTCCGACAGAAATGCTTCCTTGCCCCACGCATTTTCCAACCTGAGTCGCGAGGGGCCATGCAGCCGTCCAACCTTCAACAGCGGGCACGATTTGATCTGTTCGCGGTGCCTGCGCTGTTCATCTTCTTCACCTTCCTGGCGCTGACCGTCGCGGTCAAGACAACCGACCCGCTGATGGCGGTTCAGGCCGTCACGTTCATGGTCGGCTTCGGCCTCGGGCTGTTGTGGATGATCGGACGCTACGCCGAGGGTGTTCCCGAGGCCGACGACGCCCCTTACGACAACGACATCGTGAAGGCGGGTGTGATCGCCTCGATGTTCTGGGGCATCGCGGGCATGCTGGTCGGCGTCATCATCGCGCTGCAGCTCGCCTTTCCCAATCTTTTCTATTTCAGCGAGTTGCCCTGGACGAATTTCGGACGCCTGCGGCCCCTGCATACCTCGGCCGTGATCTTCGCCTTTGGCGGCAATGTGCTGCTGGCAACGTCGTTCTACGTGGTCCAGCGCACCTCAAAGGCGCGCCTGGCTGGCGGGCTCTGGCCGTGGTTCGTGTTCTGGGGGTACCAGACCTTCATCCTCGTCGCGGGCACCGGCTATCTGATCGGCGTCACGCAGGGCCGCGAGTATGCCGAACCCGAGTGGTACACGGACCTGTGGCTGACGCTGGTGTGGGTTGTCTACCTGCTGGTGTTCCTCGGCACGCTGTGGAAGCGCAAGGAGCCGCATATCTATGTGGCGAACTGGTTCTACCTCGCCTTCATCGTCACGGTTGCGATGCTGCACATCGTCAACAACCTCGCGGTGCCGGTGTCGTGGCTGGGCATCAAGAGCTACTCGGCGATGGCGGGCGTGCAGGACGCGCTGACGCAGTGGTGGTACGGCCATAACGCCGTCGGCTTCTTCCTGACGGCGGGCTTCCTGGCCATCATGTATTACTTCGTGCCCAAGCAGGCGGACCGCCCGGTCTATTCCTACCGGCTGTCGATCATTCACTTCTGGTCACTGATCTTCCTCTATATCTGGGCCGGTCCGCACCACCTGCACTACACCGCCCTGCCCGGTTGGGCCCAGACCCTGGGCATGACCTTCTCGATCATGCTCTGGATGCCCTCGTGGGGCGGCATGATCAACGGCCTCATGACGCTGTCGGGTGCGTGGGACAAGCTCAGGACCGATCCGGTGCTGCGCATGCTGGTCGTGTCCGTCGCGTTCTATGGCATGTCGACCTTCGAGGGTCCGGTCATGTCGATCAAGGCGGTCAACTCGCTCTCGCACTACACGGACTGGACGATCGGCCACGTGCACTCCGGTGCGCTGGGCTGGGTCGGGTTCGTTTCGTTCGGCGCGCTTTACTGCCTCACGCCGTGGCTGTGGCGCCGCGAGCGGCTCTATTCGCACGCGCTGGTCGAGTGGCACTTCTGGGTCGCCACGATCGGCATCGTTCTCTACATCACCTCGATGTGGGTGTCCGGCATCATGCAGGGCCTGATGTGGCGCGCGTATAACGACTTCGGCTTCCTCGAGTACTCGTTCGTCGAAACCGTGGCAGCCATGAAGCCCTACTACATCATCCGTGCGCTGGGTGGGCTGCTCTACCTCGCCGGGGCCGGCATCATGGCCTACAACATCTACCGGACGATCAAGGGCGATGTCCGGGCTTCTGAACCGCTGCCTGCCCAGGCGGCTCCGGTTGCGGCGTAAGGAGACCGACCCATGTTCAATCACGGTACACTTGAACGACACTCGCTGCTGCTGACGGTGTGCATTCTTCTCGTCGTTGCCATTGGCGGCCTGGTCGAGATCGCGCCCCTGTTCTATCTCGAGAGCACGATCGAGAAGGTGAAAGGGATGCGCCCCTACACGCCACTGGAGCTGGCGGGGCGCAACATCTACATCCGCGAGGGTTGCTATACCTGCCACAGCCAGATGATCCGTCCGCTGCGCGACGAGGTTGAACGCTATGGCCACTACAGCCTGGCGGCGGAGAGCATGTACGACCATCCTTTCCAGTGGGGCTCCAAGCGCACCGGGCCAGACCTCGCGCGCGTGGGGGGCAAGTACTCGGATGAATGGCACCGGGCGCACCTGGCCGATCCGCGCTCGGTCGTACCGGAGTCCGTCATGCCGCCCTACGCTTTCCTCGAGAAGACGGACCTCGATCCATCGCAGATCGACGGCATGCTGCGCGCCAACAACATGGTCGGCGTTCCGTATACTGATGACATGATGGCCAACGCCAAGGTCGACCTGCTTGCACAGGCGGATCCCAATGCCGAGGGCGTCGATGCCTTCATGCAGCGTTATCCGAACGCGGTCGCCCGCGACTTCGATGGCGACCCTGCCCGGCTCACCGAGATGGATGCCCTGATTTCCTACATGCAGATGCTGGGCACCCTGGTCGACTTCAAATCCTACAAGGCCGACGCGCCGGAAAACCGCAGGTGATCGCCATGAGCTACGATGAAATCGCCACGTTCTCGAAGAGCTGGGGGCTTGTCTATCTCACGGCACTGTTCCTGGGTGTTTGCGCCTACGCGCTCTGGCCGCGCAACAAGACGAAATTCGACAGGGCGGCCCGGATGCCGCTGGACAAGGATGATTTGTGATGTCCACGAAGAAGGAAATCGACCAGGTCACTGGAACCGAGACCACCGGCCATGAATGGGACGGGATCCAGGAACTCAACACGCCGCTGCCGCGCTGGTGGCTGTGGGTGTTCTATGCGACGATCGTCTGGGCTGTCGGTTACTGGGTGCTTTATCCCTCGTGGCCGACGCTGACGGGTTACCTTCCCGGCGCGCTTAACCACTCGCAGCGCGCCGACGTCGACAATGCCGTGAGCGAGCTGAAGGCGCAGCGGCTGGTGCAGGGCAAGCAGCTTGCGGGGGCCTCGCTGCAGCAGATCGAAACCGACCCGAACCTGTTCCAGTTCGCGCGTGAAGCCGGCAAGTCGGCGTTTGGCGACAATTGCGCGACGTGCCACGGGTCGGGTGGCCAGGGTGCCAAGGGCTATCCGAACCTCAATGACGATGTCTGGCTGTGGGGCGGCAAGCTCGAGGACATCCGGCATACGCTGACCGTGGGCATACGTTCGCCACATCCGGACACGCGCCAGTCGCTCATGCCGGCCTTCGGCAAGGACGGGATCCTGAAGCCGGCCGAGATCAATGACCTGACCGACTATGTCCTGCATCTCTCGGGGCAAGCTGCCAACCAGACCGCGGTCCAGCGGGCCGCGCAACTGTGGACCGACAATTGCGCGTCGTGCCACGGCGCCGACGGCAAGGGCATGCGGGAGTTCGGTGCGCCGAACCTGACGGACAAGGAGTGGCTCTACGGGGGCACCAAGGCCGACATCCGCAGCCAGATCTTCAATGCCAAGGCTGGCGTGATGCCAAACTGGGGCACAAGGCTCGATCCGATGACGATCGATGCGCTGGCGGTCTATGTCCATTCCCTTGGAGGCGGCGAGTAGCGCCGGTCACGGACCCCGACATGGCTGACACGCCACTTCAGGCCACCGTCCATGCTGCTGCCCGCGAGGCCGTGCTTGCGGCAGAGGGTGTCCAGCGTGTCGATGCGCGTGCGACCAACAGTGCCGCCGTGCGCAAGGATTATGTGGCACGGGTTCCGATCCATCCCAAGCTGGTGCACGGCAATTTCCGTGCCCTCAAGTGGTTCGGCATGGCGGTCATGCTGGGCGTGTATTACCTGCTGCCCTGGGTCCGCTGGGATCGCGGCCCCCACATCCCCGACCAGGCAGTGCTGGTCGACCTGGCGCGCGAGCGGTTCTATTTCTTCTGGATCGAGATCTGGCCGCAGGAGGTCTACTACCTCACGGGACTTCTGATCCTGGCCTCGCTGCTGCTTTTCCTCGTGACGGCGCTGTTTGGCCGGATCTGGTGCGGCTACGCGTGTCCGCAGACTGTCTGGACTGACCTGTTCATCATGGTGGAGAGGCTGGTCGAGGGTGACCGCAACGAACGGATCAGGCTGGACAAGGCGCCGTGGGGTCCCGGCAAGATCTGGAAGCGTGTCGCGAAGCATTTCGCCTGGCTTGCGATCGCAGCCGCCACCGGTGGCGCCTGGATCTTCTATTTCCACGACGCGCCCACGCTCGCGCGCAACCTTTTTTCCGGGACGGCCGATACCACGGCGTATCTGTTCCTGGGCATCATGACGTTCACGACCTATTGGCTTGCAGGGCACATGCGCGAGCAGGTCTGCACCTATATGTGCCCGTGGCCGCGCATCCAGGCGGCGCTGATCGATCGTGACACGCTGATGGTCACCTACAAGACCGATCGCGGCGAGCCTCGTGGTCCGCACAAGAAGGGCCAACCGTGGGAGGGGCGCGGTCATTGCATCGACTGCAACCAGTGTGTTGCGGCCTGCCCCATGGGGATCGACATCAGGGAAGGCGAGCAACTGGAGTGCATCAATTGCGCCCTGTGCATCGACGCCTGCGACGACGTCATGAAGCGTGTGGGATTGCCGACGGGCCTGATCGGCTATGACTCGCCCCAGAACATCCAGTGTCGTGCCGAGGGGCGCAAGCCGACGCTGCGCCTGTTCCGGCCACGTGTCATTCTCTACGCCGCGGTGCTGACGCTGGTTGCCGGCCTCATGGTGTTCGGGCTTTCGACGCGCGCCACGATCGACGTGAATATCCTGCGAGACCGAAACCCGACCCATGTCACGCTGTCCGACGGGTCGGTTCGCAACGCCTATACGCTCAAGGTGATGAACCGGGCACGGGACACGAGAACCTTTGCCATGCGTATCGAGGCGCCTGCCGGGTTCTCGGTGCGGGTCATCGGGATGGATGGCGCCACGCTTCCCATTGCGGTCGAGGTGCCGGCCGACCGCCTGCGAACGCTGCGGGTGCTGGTCACGGTGCCCGATGCGTCGCTTGCGCGCGCCTCCCTTCCGGTCGCCTTCATATTCACCGACGCTGCGTCAGGCGAAAGCCGACGCAATGAAAGCGTCTTCCTGTCAGCGGAGAAATAGGTCATGCGCGAACTCAAGGGCTGGCATGTGCTTTTCATGATGCTCGCATTCTTCGGCGTCACGATCGGCGTCAATACGGTGTTTGTCTCCTATGCCCTGTCGACATTCTCGGGCGAGGACGAGAAACAGCCCTATCTGAAGGGCCTGGCCTACAACCAGACACTTGCGGCGAAGGCGGCGCAGAGCGCGCTTGGCTGGCAAACCGAGATCGACGCCACGCGCGTTGCCGGTGGCGATGCCGTCATCCGGGTCAGGATCGCGAACCGCGACGCGCAACCGCTCACCGGCCTGACAGTCGCCGCGCGGCTCAGACACCCGGTCAATTCCCATCTCGATCGTGACGTGACCCTGGCGGCGACAGAAGATGGCGGCTACGAGGCGCGCGTTCCCGCGCTGGCCCGGGGCCAATGGGACATCGTCGCGCGGACCCAAAGCACCGATGGAACGGATTTCTCGGCTACGCGTCGGGTGCTCCTGCCATGACAGCGGCCACCTTCAGCCAGGCGATGCTGGTCGATCCCGCGCCATTCGTGCGGCGGGACGACAAGGGGCTTGCGCGGCTGGAACTGGCGGTGCGCGGCATGCGCTGCGCCGGGTGCATGGCCAAGATCGAGAACGGCCTGCGCGCCTTGCCCGGCGTCGAGGACGCCCGGGTCAACCTGTCATCGGCGAAGTTGAGCGTGCGATGGCGCGAAGGCAGCGTTGGCGCCGAGCGCATTGTCGAGAAAGTCAACGAACTGGGCTTCGAGGCCTTTCCCTATGATCCTTCGGCGATCCTGTCACGAGACGACGAGGAAGGCCGGTTCCTGCTGAAGTGCCTGGCCATTTCGGCGTTCGGCGCGTCGAACGTGATGTTCCTGTCGATCTGCGTCTGGGCCGGTGTCACCGAGGAAATGGGTGATGCCACGCGAACCTTGTTCCACTGGCTGTCGGCCGTCATTGCCATACCTACGGCGCTCTATGCCGGCCGCCCCTTCTTCCGTTCTGCGGCAGCGAGCCTGTCGCAGGGAAGCGCCAACATGGATGTACCCATCACGCTGGGGATCCTGCTGGCCCTGGGGCTGAGCATGTATTCGTCCATGACGGGCGGCCAGCACGCCTATTTCGATGCCGCGGTCAGCCTGCCCTTCCTGCTGCTGATCGGGCGCTATCTCGACCATCTGCTGCGCCGCAAGGCGCGTGGCGCTGCGCTTGACCTTGCGGCCATGCAGACCGTGACGGCGACACGCCTTCGCGCCGACGGGCAAGCCGAGACCGTTGCCGCGGGTGACATCGTGCCCGGAGACCTGCTGGTTCTGGCTGCCGGCGAACGCGTGCCCGTCGACTGCGTCGTCGAAGCCGGCCATGGCGAGGCGGATGTATCTCTGGTGACAGGCGAAAGCGCGCCGATCCGTGTCGATCAGGGTGCGGAACTGCGTGCAGGATCGCTGAACCTGAGCGGGGTTCTCACGCTGAAGGCGCTGCGGCGGGTGCAGGACTCGCTGGTGGCCGACCTCGCGCGCCTGCTTGAGGCGGGGCAGCAGAACCGCGGGCGCTATGTGCGCATCGCCGATCGCGCTGCCCGGCTTTATGTGCCAACCGTCCACGGCGCGGCGCTGCTTGTGTTCGCAGGTGGCATGCTGGCGGGCCTTGATGCAGAGACGGCCCTGACGAACGCCGTGACGCTGCTGATCATCACGTGCCCCTGCGCCCTCGGCCTTGCGGTGCCCGCCGTGCAGATCGTCGCCACCAGCCGCCTGTTCAAGGCAGGCATCCTCGTCAAGTCCGGTGATGCGCTGGAACGCCTTGCCGAGGCTGACGTCGCCGTGTTCGACAAGACCGGTACCCTGACCCACGGCCGCCCGGTGCTGCAGAACGGCACCGCGCTGCCGGCAGGCGCCATCGACGCGGCAGCACGTCTTGCGCGTGCCAGCAAGCACCCCTTGTCACGCGCGCTTGCAGCGGCTGCGGGACCAGGGCCCGTCGCGCCCGGCGCGCATGAGATTGCCGGCGACGGTGTCGAGGCCCTGATCGAGGGCGGGTTCATGCGGCTGGGACGAGCGGCGTTCGTTGGTGCCGACGGATCGGCCGCACCCGATGGCAGCCTGCTGTGGTTCAAGACGCCAGGGCACGCGCCTGTCGCGTTCGCGTTCCGCGACACGCTGCGCGCCGATGCCCGCGAAAGCCTCAAGGCGCTCGGCCAGCTGGGCCTTGGCGTGGAAATGCTCTCGGGCGACCGCACGCAGCCAGCGGCCGAGGCGGCGCAGGCGCTGTCGCTCGACACGTGGATGGCGGGCGTGGATCCGTCGCACAAGGCCGAACATCTGCGGTTGCGCGAGCGTGAAGGTCATCGCACGCTTATGGTGGGTGATGGCCTGAACGATGCCGCTGCGCTGTCACTGGCCCATGTGTCCATCTCGCCGGGCACGGCCGTGCAGGCGACACAGAATGCGGCTGACATGATCCTGCAAGGAGAGGCCTTGAGCCCGGTGGTCGAGGCGGTGATTGTCGCCCGCAAGGCGCGTGCGCTGGTGTTCCAGAATTTCGCCTTTTCGGCGCTCTACAATCTCTGCGCGGTGCCGCTTGCGGCGCTTGGGCTGGTTACGCCATTGATTGCGGCCATTGCCATGTCGGGGTCATCGCTGGTCGTGATGCTCAATGCCCTGCGGCTGGCACGACGGGGGACGTGAGATCATGGAGATCTTCTATGTCATCACCATTGCGGCGATCATCCTGGGCGCCCTGGGTGTCTGGTTGTTCGTGTGGACGCTCAAGTCCGGGCAATATGACGATATGGACGGCGCCGCGCAGCGCATCCTAATCGACGACGACGACGACTGACCTGTAGGCGTGCCAGGTGGCGTGGCCGACCAGTGGAAACACGATGACGAGGCCCACGAACAGCGTTGCAAGTCCCATCGCGCACAGGATTGCGATCAACCAGGCCCACAGCAGCATCGGACCCGGATTTCGCAGGACGAGGCTCACGCTCAGACCGATCGCCGTCAGAACGTCGACATCGTGCCGCATGAGGATAGGCACGGCGATGACGCTGATGGAGAACGCCACGAGGGCGACGGCTGCACCGATGGCAGTTCCGACGACCAGCATCGTCAACCCCTGCGTTGTTCCCAAGGCAAAGGAAACGAACTCTGCGAGCGGGCGATAGTCGCCGTAGGAGAACAACGCGTAGTTCAGGGTCGCCAGACGGATCCATACCAGAAACAGGAACATCAGCATGAACGCGAGGAGCGCCATCTGCGCGGGCGCCGGCAGGCGGACTTGCAGCAGGTCGCGCAACTGCGGCTTCTGGCCAGCCTCGTATTTGCGGCTGATCTCGTAAAGGCCGATGGCAAAGACGGGACCGACAAGCGTGAAGCCTCCGGCCAGGGCCGGGGCGGCAGATTCAAGACCGAGCATCCACAAGCCTACCGTCACCATCAGGCCGATCGCGACGAAGGCGGCGCCATAGGCGAGGCTCAAGACAGGGTTACGCGACATGTCCTGCCAGCCTGCGGACAGCCACTGCCAGGGATCATCCATCGTTGGCGAACGCAGTTGCAGGCGCACGGTGGCGCCAGGGGATGCGGGGAGTGCGCGTTGTGTCATGGCGTGGCTCGCTGATGCATCATGGGCATGTTGCATCAAACCACCCGCGCGCGGCCAGTGCCTTGACATCGATCAAGGCCACGGCAACTGCCTTGCTGCAGCTGCTAAATGGCGTAATCGAGCTCGAAAGGGGCGCCGGCCTTGCGGCGGTTCAGGACCATGCGGGCATGCAAGGCGCTGATGGTGCGGCTGCCCGTATATTCGCACAGGGCCGGAACAAGGGCGTGGACGAGGCAGGCCAGCCCCGCCACGATCATCGTGCAGCCGAAGCTGGCCGAGACCAGCATGTGCTCGACGTAGGTTTCACCAACGGAGCGCGGATGTCTGTGGAACCACTCGTACATGGGGCAACCTCTCTTTGCGGGGTCCGGTCAACCGATCATACATTTTGCCCTCGCCTTTGAACAGCGTTCAAGCGTCACAATGGTTTCATTGCGTGATTCGGTTGAGGGAGTTCGGCATGACGCTTCAGACCAGGCTGGGACAGCGCTTGCGGTCGACCTTGTTTCTCGCGCTTGCAGCATTGCTGCTGGCGTCCTGCAGCGCGTCGCTGAATGCAAACCGGATCGAGGCAGGTTCGGCCGCGGGTTCCGAGAGCCGCACGCAGCCGGGCTTGCGCGCCGACTGGGACCAGCTGGCCGAACTGCCGTGGCCGCAGAGCGGCCAACACGTCTACAAGAGCTATGACGATGCGCGGCGGATCTTCTGGTCGAAGCTCTACCCTGCCGGCGGCACCGAGCTCTATTGCGGCATCGACTTCGATGCGCAACGCCAGGCTGCCGTCCCCGGACAGAAGCTATCGGTCGAGCACGCCTTTCCTGCCGACGCGATTGCGGAGACCGAGCCGGGCTGTACCGATCGCACGTGCAAGGCCTCCCGCGTGCAGCGCGCAATGGCCGACTTGCAGAACCTGTGGCCGGCCCTGCAGACGGTGAACTCGAGCCGCGGGCGAACGCGTTTCGGAACGCTGCCGCCGAGCGTGGCGCCGCGCTTTCCTTCGTTGTGCCCCGGGTTCCGGCGCAGTGCGGGGCCGCCGCCTGTCGTCGAGCCGCGCGATGCCATCAAGGGCGATGTTGCGCGCTCGCTCGTCTACATGCACTTTGTCTATGGATTGCCGCTCGAGCAGGCCGTGACCGACAGGAACCTGTTGCTGGACTGGATGGCCCTCGATCCGCCCGACGCCGAGGAGGCGCGGCGCAATGCCCAGATTGACCGCCTGCAGGGTACAACGAACCCCCTGCTCGATCCTGCCTTCATGGGCATGTGACGCGGCGGGCCCGTGTTGCTATCGTGCCGGGGTGCACACCGGAGAAGTTCCGTTACCCATGAGCTGGCCTGAAGACATCACCCTGAGCGGCAAGACCGCAACCCTTGTACCGCTGATGCCGGCCCATGCCGAAGCCCTTGGCGCGGCGGCACGAGACGGCGAATTGTGGCGCCTGTGGTTTGCAAACGTGCCAACGCCCGAACGCATGGGGGCTGAGATCGAGCGACGCCTGGCGTTGCGCGCGAAGGGATCGATGCTTCCCCTGGCCGTGCTTGATGCCAATGGCGTGCCGGTCGGCATGACCTCGTACATGAACATCGACGCCTTGAACCGGCGCCTGGAAATCGGTTCGACGTGGTATGCGCGGCGCGTGCAGCGCACGGCACTCAACAGCGAATGCAAGCTGATGCTGCTGCGGCATGCATTCGAGGGGCTTGCGTGCATCGCGGTGGAATTTCGCACGTCATTCCTTAACCATCAGAGCCGGCGGGCCATAGAAAGGCTGGGCGCGCGGCTCGATGGCGTGCTGCGCAGCCACCAACGGCACGCCGACGGGTCGTTGCGCGACACTTGCGTTTACTCCATCATCGCCAGCGAGTGGCCTGCGGTCAGGTCCCACCTCGAATTCCAGCTGAGCCGTTCTCATGAACCCGACGCAAGATGAGCTTCACCGCCTGCGCGACAGCATCGACAATATCGATGCGGCGCTCATCCATCTGCTGGCGGAGCGGTTCAAGTTCACGCAGCAGGTCGGCTCGCTCAAGGCGCGTAC
>JBEIHO010000056.1:0-17631 GCA_040381215.1 Alphaproteobacteria bacterium
ATGAAGTTCAGGTCGTACTTGGCGGCTTCAAGTTCGGCCGGGTCCTGCTCGAAGGGATCGTGCAGTTCCTGGATGTCCTTGTGGCGATAGAGCGCGTTGTCGTCGAAATTGATCTTGGCGTCGAGGCAGACGACGTTGCCCTTGTCGGTGATGACGAGGGGGTTGATCTCGAGAAGGCTCATGTCCTTGGCGACGAAGGCCTTGTAGAGCTTCTCGACCAGAGCGCTGACCTGCTTGGCGGTGTCACCGGTGACGCCGAGTGCCTTGGCAATGCGGCGGCCGTGGAATGGCTGGACGCCAGCGGCCGGATCGACATGGATCGTCAGGATCTTCTCGGGGGTGTTGTGGGCCACCTCCTCGATGTCCATGCCGCCCTCGGTCGAGGCAATGAAGGCGATGCGCGAGGTGTCGCGATCGACGAGCAGCGACAGGTAGAATTCCTTCGCGATGGGCGAGCCTTCCTCGACGTAGAGGCGGCGCACGAGGCGACCCTGCGGGCCCGTCTGGTGGGTGACGAGCGTCATGCCCAGCATACGCGTCGCCTCGGATTTCACGGCGTCGACCGACTTCACGACCTTCACGCCGCCGCCCTTGCCGCGGCCACCGGCGTGGATCTGGGACTTGACGACCCAGACCGGACCTCCGAGGTCGCCTGCGGCCTTGACGGCCTCATCGACGGTGAAAGCTGCCATGCCCCTTGGGACTGGCACGCCGAATTCCTTGAGGACAGCTTTCGCTTGATATTCGTGAATATTCATATCCGACCTAGCGCATGACCCGGTGCCTGCCCCTGATTGCAAACGCACCGTTTGAGAGGGATCGGCTGCTCAAAAGGACAGCCAAACAAAAAGGGACGCCTGATATAGCCGCGTGCTATTGCGTACGCAACGGGAACGGTGAGTGCCGTTTCAGTTTGTCAGCGAATCTTCACGCCGGCCAAGGCAAAGAGCGAGGCGATCGCAGCGGTGAGCGTCACGGTTGTGGCAGCCCAGCTCATGCCGAATTCCTCTGCGATCGTCTGATGGATGCCCCAGGTGGAGCCTACGGCCAAAAACCCCATGAACATTGGGGCCGCGGCCTTGTGCACCAGGAAGGTCACGACATTTCCAGCAGCCCCCCGGACCACCGCCAACAGCAGGCGCACCAGCAAAAATGACAGGCTGAACATGATGGCGAAGGCGCCAAGCTTGATGGTGGCCGGTGAAAGGCTCTGGGAAATGTAGCGATCGACAAATCCTTCAAAAAGGGCGCGCATGAATGTCACGACGGCCGGTGCCTTGCGCGCCGCTGCGTATTGGCCGCCGTCAGGGGACGGCGCGTACTGGCCAGAGCCGCCACCCTCCGGGGGAACAACGGGTGCTGGCGCTGGTGCGAAGCGGGTGACCGGCGAATAGCGCTCGGGCGTCAGGTCGGGCGGACCGTCGCCTGAAAAGCCGTAGAGGAAAACGGGGATCGCGATCCCGACCAGGAAGAACGGCAGCATCAGAAGGAAGTGGCGGATGCGCGATGAGCCCATGATGAAATCTCCCTTTTTCCCGGCGCGAGGCGGTCACCCGTGCCCCCATCGCGCCATTAGCCCCGCTGCAGGCTAGCACAGGCATAATGACCGCGTAAAAAGGGGGGCTTGCAGCCCCCCTTTCCTGCCCTTGCCGGGTTGGCGGCGGTCAGGCGCTGCGGCGCAGGAAGGTGCCGGCCGCGAGGATCAGGCCCATGATGGCTCCGGGCAGAAGTCCCAGCTGGAGCACCTGCTCGACCGGCAGGCGGATGTCAGAGACGCCGCTGAAATATCTCCAGAGGATCCAGTAGCCGAGGACCGACAGCGATACCGACAGGATGAAGCCGATCAGGATCGCCGGCGTGCGGCCCGTCAGCAGGGTTGCGCGGGTGAACAGCCAGGACACGAAGAACGGCACGATCATCGTGATCGAGAGAACAAGCGCGGCATTCATGACAGAGGCCTGGTCAACGGCCTGCCCGGCCGAGAAGTATTTCTGCCAGGCGGTGTAGCCAAGGTAGGCGAAGAACAAGAGCCAGGACATGTCGGGATACTCCATCGTGTTTCAGCGACATGCCAATGGCGCACCTGCAATGTGGCGAAAACGAGACCGCAATCTGGACCGATTGTGGGACGTTGAGGGCGCTGCGGCGTTGCAAGGCTGATTTCCACGCATGCAGGCGCACTGCGTGTCGAATTTCGAGGAGCGACGCATTTCTGCACCGCCCTTGCCGGGCCCGCGCGTCCTTCGCCGGCCGGGGCGCCCTACATGCCCAGAACGAGCTTGGCCATGATGTTGCGCTGGACCTCGGAGGAGCCGCCGTAGATCGTCGCGGCGCGGGTGTTGAGGTATTGCGGCATGAACACGAGGCCGTGGGCGGGCGTGAGGGGATCGAGGTTGGATCCCTGCTTGCGCGCCTCGGGCTCGAAGGCGGAGGCGCGGAAGGCCAGGGCCTCGATGCCCAGCTCGGTGATGCGCTGGCTGAGTTCGGATCCGTGCGCCTTTATCATCGAGGACGCCGCCCCCGGGTTCTGGCCTTGCGAGAGGCGCGACATGACGCGGTGCTCGGTCATCATCAGGCTCTCGAGTTCGATCTCGATGGCGGCGAGCCTTTGCATGAAGGCCTGGTCCTGCGAAAGCTCAGCGCCTTGCGATCTCTCGACCGTCGAGGCGTGACGCACGGCCGCAAGTTTCGCCTTGAGGCCGGCGGCGAAGACGGCACCACGCTCGAATTCCAGCAGGTACTTGGCGATCGTCCAGCCCTGCCCTTCCTCGCCGACGCGGTTTTCAACCGGCACGCGGACATTGTCGAAGAAGCACTGGTTGACCTCGTGGTCGCCGGCGATCGTGATGATCGGGCGGACCGTGAAGCCGGGCGTCTTCGTCTCGAGGAGGAGGAAGGTTATGCCCTCCTGCGGCTTGCCGGCGTTCGATGTCCGCACAAGGCAGAACATGCGGTTGGCGAAGTGGGCGTGGGTGGTCCAGATCTTGGTGCCGTTCAGAACGTAGTGGTCGCCGTCGCGCACGGCCTTCATCTGGAGCGAAGCGAGATCAGAACCCGAGCCCGGCTCGGAGTAGCCCTGGCACCAGTAATCCTCGCCCGAGAGGATGCGCGGCAGATAGAAGGCCTTCTGGGCGGGGGTGCCGAATTTCATCAGCACGGGTCCGCACATGGTCGTTCCGAAAGGCGCGAGGATGGGTGCGTGCGCGGCGGCGCATTCGGAAGCAAAGATGTAACGCTGCATCTCGGTCCAGCCCGGGCCGCCATATTCCCTGGGCCAGGCGGGTGCGATCCATCCCTTGTCGAAGAGCGCCTTGTGCCACTTGGCCGTCGCTGGCGGGTCGGTGAAGACGCCGCCCGTCTTGCGGCCCGCCTCGCGCAGGTCGGCGGTCAGGTTTTCGTCGAGGAACCTTCGGACTTCGTCCCTGAAGGCGAGATCGGCGGTCGAGAGGGAAAGCTGCATGTCGGCACCCCGGCGAAAACAACGATGATGTGGCGTGCGGCGCGCGCCTTTTGTACGCGCGCCGCGCCTTCTTCCTCAGGCCAGCTTGGGCTCGAGCTTCTTGCAGGCATCGATCAGGCCGCGCACGGCATCGACCGACTTGGTGAGCATCGCCTGCTCGTCCGGCAGAAGGTTGAGCGAAATGACCTTTTCGACGCCGCCGGCGCCAATCACGCAGGGCACGCCGACATAGAGGTCCTTCAATCCGAATTCGCCCTTGCAGTGCGCGGCGCATGGCAGGATGCGCTTCTTGTCCTTCAGGTAGCTCTCGGCCATGGCGATCGCCGAGGTGGCGGGCGCGTAATAGGCCGATCCGGTCTTCAGCAGGCCGACGATCTCGGCACCGCCATCGCGCGTGCGCTGGACAATCTGGTCGAGACGCTCCTGCTTGATCCAACCCATCTTCACGAGCTCCGGCAGCGGAATGCCGGCCACGGTGGAAAAGCGCGTGAGCGGGACCATCGTGTCACCGTGACCGCCGAGAACGAAGGCGGTGACGTCCTCGACCGAGACCTTGAACTCGTCGGCGAGGAAGTGGCGGAAGCGCGCGCTGTCGAGGACACCGGCCATGCCGACCACCTTGTTGTGCGGCAGGCCCGAGAACTCGCGCAGGGCCCAGACCATGGCGTCGAGCGGGTTGGTGATGCAGATGACGAAGGCGTCCTTGGCGTATTGCTTCAGACCCTCGCCCACGGCGCGCATGACGCCGAGGTTGATGTTCAGCAGATCGTCGCGGCTCATGCCCGGCTTGCGGGGAACACCCGCCGTCACGATCACCACGTCGGCGCCCGCAATGTCGGCGTAGGACTGCGTGCCACGGTAATTGGCGTCGAAACCATCCACAGGCGCGGACTGCGCGATGTCGAGCGACTTGCCCTGGGGAAGACCTTCGACGATGTCAAAAAGGACGACATCCCCAAGTTCCTTCAGTCCGACGAGATGGGCGAGCGTTCCGCCAATTTGACCGCCGCCGATGAGTGCAATTTTTTTGCGAGCCATATTTGAGTCTTTCTGCTTCCTGAAGTTGTGCCGACACGGATCACCACGCCTGGCGTGGGTTATCCCGTATCGCAGTTAATCGTGGTGAGGAAGGGCTGGTATCGAATCGTGAGGAAGTGCACAAGCGTCGCGTGTGCGTGTGCAGGAAATTCAACTGTCAACCGAATTATTGCTTCGTCTCACTTTTCAGGGTAATGTGCGGCATCAAAGTTGCAGTGCCTCTACAGCCTGTCTGGTGTCCCGGCCGATCCCCCCGCCTTCCGGCCGCGATGGTAAAAAGTGGAGCTTCCCCATGCGTTTGACCGCTATCGCCGCGATTCTGGCCTCAACGACGATGCTTGGCGGCTGCGCCGGCACGATTGCCGGTGTCTCATTAGGATCCATCAGCTCGTTCGCGGGCTTTGCGTCAACCATCTTCACCGGTGCCGATTTGGGAGAGCATGCGGCCTCGCTCCTGACGGGCAAGGACTGCAGGTTCTCGGAGGGACTTGCCCGCGTGGACCGCAAGGTGTGCGAGGAGGCCGGGTCGCCGGCGACGCGAGACGATTTCCGCGGCATCTTCGTGGAGCGCGTCGAGGCGGATGGCACGGTGATCTACGCCGCGCCGAAATACATGCCGGCCAGCGTGGGCGCCGGCGAGAACGAGAATGACACCGACATCGTCTGGGCGCAGATCAAGCAGCAAAAGCAGCGCGAAGCGGCCGAGCGTTTGATGGCCGGCAGCGACCGCAGCCTGCAAATCGATGTCGCGGCGCTGGCCAGCGGAAGCCTGCCTTCGGACGCCCTCGGGTTCCTGCCCGGCAATGATCGCCGCGCCGCCACTTCAGCCTCGCTCGACGAGGAACCGGCGAGCCAGACCGCAGCGCAGCCGCGCGACTTCAGCAACCCGGCATCGGCGCAACGTCCGTTCGCTCCGAAGTCGGCCGAGGCTCCTGCGCCGGTGAGCGATGAACCGCCCGCCATCGACGAGAAGGCATTCACGCTGTCCATGCAGATCGCGCAGGCGACAGGCTCGGGCGGTCCGTTCATTGCGCCGACGACGAATTCCCGGCCGGTTTCATCCAAGCTGGTCAATGGCGAGCCTGTTCTGGTGATGCGGATCGCGCCGGTCGCGGTTGCCTTCGCCGATCCGGTGCCGCCTGCCCCCATGCCCAGCACGGAGGAGACGGCCGTCGATCCCGTGTCGCCGCAGAACCTTGTTACCTCGCTGCCCGTCGCGGCCACGCCGTTTGAAGAGGTGACGCCGGAGCCGGTTGCGCCGGTCGTCAAGGCGAAGCCGAAGGCGGCGCCCGCCGAACTCGCCTCGTCGCAGCCCAAGCCCGCGAAGCCGAAGACACCGCCGCCGGCGCCGCGCATCGTGCCGGAAGACGAGGCCTATCAGCCGCCTGTCGCGGATCCGGTATTGCCGGAGGTCGTGGAACCGGTTGCAGCTCCGGCGCCCATGTCGATGCCGACCGAGACCCTGGATAGCGGCGAGCGTACGGCAACTTCGGGCCCTGCGCCGCTGATCGCGCCGCCGCAGCCCTAGGACTGGCGTTCCTTGCGCGGCGCATGACGCCGCGCGAGATAATCCGCCGACTGCATCTCGATCAGGCGAGACACCGTACGCTCGAACTCGAAGGCGCCGTCGCCGGCGGGATAGATTTCCGCGGGCGGCGCCTCTGCAGATGCGAGCAATTTGACCGCTCTTTCATACAGAGCGTCAATCAGCGTCACGAAGCGCTTTGCCTCGTTGCGGTTTTCCGGCCTGAGGCGCGGGATCCCCGAGACAACGATCGCATGGTAGCGGTCGGCGATGGCCAGGTAATCCTGCGGTCCCAGCGCGGCCCGGCACAGGCCATCGAAGGTGAACCGCGCGACGCCGCGCGCCTGCTCCGGGATCACAAGGGTGCGGCCCATCACCTCGACGTCGTCCGGCGTGCCCTGGTGAACGCCGGTCAGGTCAAGCCACAGCGCATCGAGCGACTGGGTCGCTTCGCGCGTCAGCGGATGGAACCAGACGGCGCTTCGCTCGAGCCGGGCGAGGCGATAATCGATCGGCCCGTCGAGACGCACGACGGTCATGCGGCTCTCGATCAACGCAATGACGGGCAAGAATAGCTGGCGGTTAATCCCGTTCTCGTAGAGGTCAGCCGGGATCCTGTTCGAGGTGGCGACCACCACCACCTTGCGATCGAACAATTCGGCGAACAGGCGCCCGAGGATCATGGCATCGGCGATGTCGGTGACCTGGAACTCGTCAAAGCAAAGAAGGGACGCGCTGCGGCTGATTTCGTCGGCGACCTTCGGGATCGGGTCGCCAGGCTCGCTATCGCGGAACTTCTTCACGGCCTTGTGCACATCGGCCATGAAGTCATGAAAATGCACGCGCCGGCGCGGCTCGATGCTTGCCGTCTCGTAGAACAGGTCCATGAGCATCGACTTGCCCCGCCCCACGGGCCCGTGGATGTACATGCCCCTGGGCGGCGCGGGGCGCCGGAACGGCAAGAGCGATCGTCGCCTGGCGACTGACCAGGTGTCGAGCGCGGCCGCCAACGCGGCCAGCGCCTCGACCACGTGCTGCTGGCCTGCATCGCCGGAGAGCTTTCCGGCTGCAACGAGCTGCGCGTAGCGTTGAACCGGGTTCATCGGCAAGTTCACAGCAGGATGTGCGGGACGCAGGCGATCCGACGGCGCAAGCCCCTTGCCCCTACTTCATCGTCGGAATGACGAAGCTGGCGCCCTCGCGCACGCCGCCCTTGGGCCAGCGCGCGGTCACCGTCTTGATCTTGGTGAAGAAGCGCACGCCTTCCGGGCCATGCTGGTTGACGTCGCCGAAAGCCGAACGCTTCCAGCCGCCGAAGGTGTGATAGGCCAGCGGCACCGGGATGGGCACGTTGATGCCGACCATGCCGACCTGGACCTTGGCTGCGAACTCGCGCGCGGCGTCGCCGTCGCGGGTGAAGATGGCGACGCCGTTGCCGTACTGGTGCTTGCTCGGCAGGAGGGCTGCTTCCTCGAAGTCCTTGGCGCGAACAACCTGCAGCACGGGGCCGAAGATCTCTTCCTGGTAGGTGCGCATCGCCGGCGTGACGCGGTCGAAGAGCGAGCCCCCGAGGAAGAAGCCGTTCTCGTAACCCTGCATGCGGAAATTGCGGCCGTCGACGACGAGCTCGGCGCCTTCCTTCACGCCCATGTCGATGTAGCCCTTGACCTTCTCGCGATGCTCGCGCGTGACGAGGGGGCCGTAGTTTGCGGCCGGGTCGGTCGGGGTTGATACCTTGAGCGCTTCGACGCGGGGCTTGAGGCGGCGGATGAGTTCGTCGCCGAGCTTCTCGGTCACGGGGACGGCAACCGAGATCGCCATGCAGCGTTCACCGGCCGAGCCATAGCCGGCGCCAATCAGGTCCTCGACGACCTGGTCGAGATCGGCGTCAGGCATGATGATCGCGTGGTTCTTGGCGCCGCCCATGGCCTGGACGCGCTTGCCGTTCGCGGTGCCGTTTGCATAGACATATTCAGCGATGGCGGTCGAGCCGACGAAGCTGATCGCCTTGATGTCGGGGTCGCGCAGGATCGCATCGACGGCTTCCTTGTCGCCGTTGACGACGTTGAGCACGCCCGGGGGGCCGCCGGCCTCGAGGAAGAGTTCTGCAAGGCGCAAGGGGACGCTTGGGTCCTTCTCGCTGGGCTTGCAGACGAAGGTGTTGCCGCAGGCGATGGCGACACCAAACATCCACATCGGGATCATCGCCGGGAAATTGAAGGGCGTGATGCCGGCGACCACACCCAAAGGCTGGCGCATGGAGTAGACGTCGATGCCGGTGCCGGCGTTCTCGGTGTACTCGCCCTTCATGAGGTGGGGGATGCCACAGGCGAATTCGATCACTTCGAGGCCGCGCTGGATGTCTCCCCGGGAGTCGGCGACGACCTTGCCGTGCTCGGCGGAGAGCATGTGGGCGAGCTCGTCCATGTTCTTTTCGACGAGCGCCTTGAAGTTGAACATGACGCGGGCGCGCTTCTGCGGGTTCTGGGCGGACCATTCCGGGAAGGCCTTGGCCGCGGCCTCAACGGCTGCGCGCAGTTCGGCTGTGGTCGCCAGGGGCGTCCGGGCCTGGACTTCGCCGGTCGCCGGGTTGAAGACATCGCCGAAGCGGCCCGATGTGCCCTTCACGTGACGACCAGCAATGAAATGCGTCAATTCCCGAGCCATGGCTCTCTCCCCTGCGTAACGACAGATGTCACCTGCAACGCGCGGGTGTTTAGCACCCCGGAGGCTTTGGTTCCAAGTTGCCTTGCCAGGGATCAGGCGACGAAAAGCCGCCAGAGGTGGGGTCCGAGGACCAGGGCGCCAACCAGAGCAGCCGCGGCCGACGCCAGCAGGACAGCGCCCGCCGCCAGGTCCTTTGCCGCGCCGATCCTTGCATCATGCTCGCGCGTGACGGCATCGCAGAGACGTTCGAGGGCAGTGTTCAGGGCCTCGGCAATCCAGACGATGGCGATCGCCAGGATGAGGGCGACCCATTCCCACCCCGCCAGGCTGAAAAAGAGACCCATCGATACGACCACCAGGCTGACCGCAAGGTGGATGCGGGCATTGGGTTCCTCGCGCAGGAGGCGTGCGAGGCCTGCGCTGGCGTGCGCGAAAGAGCGGAGACGCGCCCGCAGGCTCATGTCGGTCATGCCGGGCTGCTCCCCTGCCCCCTGGCTTTGCGACCTGATGGGTGGGGCTTGCGCTGCACGCGTCAGGCCCTTGGAACCAGAACCCAGTAATCGAGCTCGAGGATCACCGATGGCTTGAAGGTGCCGTCAGCTGCCCGGTCGGGGAAGCTGCTGCAGTCTTCGTCCTTGGTGGCGATCGTACGCAGGCGCAGCGCGCCCCAGCCGGGCGCGGCTTCCAGCGCGTGCGTGTCGGTGACCTCGGTCCACGCATAGACCGTGTCGCCGCCAAAGCATGGCGAGACGTGGCGGCCGGCGTTGATGGCCGCCACGAACCAGGCGTTCTCGATGCCGTTGAAGCTCATTGCACGGGCGATCGAGATGACGTGTCCGCCATAGACAATGCGCTTGCCGAAGCGGCCCGAACGCTCGGCGTGGGCGTTGAAATGGACGCGGGCATTGTTGTGGTAGAGGCGCGTCGCCAGCATATGCTCGGCTTCCTCGACCGTCACGCCGTCGGCGTGATTGAAGCGGTCACCCTTGCTGTAATCCTCGAACCAGAGCGGTCCGCCGGAGCCCTGCCTTGCCTTGTCGGGCAGCGCGCTTCTTGCGGCTGATACCACAAGGGCGGAAGGCGCGACGGCCTTGGGAAGTTCGGGCACGGATGCGGGCGGCACTGCGGCTTCGGGGCTGCGCTTCCTGACCATCACCCACCGCACATAGGTGAGGACGTCCTGTCCGTGCTGGTTGAAGCCGCGCGAGCGGACATAGACGATGCCGGACTCGCGGTTCTGGTTCTCCCGCATGCCGATGACTTCGCTGACGGCGCCGATCGTGTCGCCCGGATAGACGGGCGCGAGGAAGCGGCAGTCGGCATAACCGAGGTTGGCGACCGCATTCAGGGAAATGTCCTGAACCGTCTTGCCGAACACGATGTGGAACACCAGCATGTCGTCGAGCGGGCGGTCCTTGAAGCCGAGCGCCTGGGCACATGTGAGGTCGTTCTGCGGCGCGAAGCGCGCGCCGAACAGGGCTGTGTAGAGCGTCTGGTCGGCTTGGGTGAGCGTGCGGGCCGGGTTGTGCCTGATCAGCTGGCCCAGGCGGAAATCCTCGAAGAAATTTCCGTTGCCCGTGTTGAGGTGTTCGGCCAAGGGGCGCTTATTTCTGCAACTGGGCCAGACCTTCCTTCGCATCCGGCTGACCCGGATTGATGGAAAGTGCCAGCTTGTACATTTCGATTGCGCGCTGCTTCTGGCCGCTTTCCTCGTAGAGGCGGCCCAGGAAGGCGATCAGATTGGCGTTGCCCGGCTTCAGCCTGACGGCGGCTTCGCAGTCGCGGATCGCGTCGCCCCAGCGGCTCAGCGAGGCCAGCGAAGTGCAGCGGCCGTCGTAGTAGTTCCACTGGTCCGCCTTGAGTGCGATGGCCTGGCCGAAGGCATTCACGGCCTTCGCATATTGCTGCTGCGAATGGTAGGTCGCACCGAGTTCGAAGAAGGCGGGGTGCAGCTTGGGATCGGCCTGGACGGCGGCTTCATAGTCGGTGACGGCTTCGCGGTACTGGCGCGAAGAGCGATAGGCCTTGCCACGCAGATAAAGCGTGGTCGCCAGCCAGCCACGCGGCAGGCGGCCGGAGTTCAGGATCTCGGTGAAGAGCTGGATCGCCGTCTTGTAGTCGCGGGCTGCGAGAGCGGCCTGGGCCTTCTTGTGATTGCCCTGCCAGTCATAACGTGTTCCGGCGGCGTTGACGCCGGCACCGGCTGGCGCCTCCGCAGGGGCGGCCGGGGTCGGGGCCGGTGCGGTTTGGGCAGACGCCACGCCCGTTGTGACGACCAAGGCCAGGCACGCGACAATCACTGACAGTCTGGACACGAGTTTCATCCTTCTTGCTGGCCCTATGGCCTTCATGCTGTTTGGTTTTGCGTCAGGGCCTTACATGCCGACCCGCTTGAGCCCTTCTGCCGCCACGGCGTTTCCGGGTTCGGCCGCCAGAAGCCGGCGATAAAGTTCTGCCGCGCGGGCGCGGTTGCCGGTCTGCTCGGCGGCTTGCGATGTTGCGAGCATCAGGTTCTTGTCGTTGGGCGCTGCTGCCAGGGCCTTCTCGCAATCCGGGAGGGCGGCTGCATAGTTCATGCGGTTGAACAACAGGATGCAGCGGGACTTGCGGTAGGCGGGCGCTTCGGGGTCCGCTTCGATCGCGAGGCCGAAATCGGCAAGGGCGCGGTCTTCCTGGTTCATGTCCATGTAGCAGGAGGCGCGCCTGAAGAAGATGTCGCCCTTGCGGATATACTCGGCCGCCTTTGTGAAGTCGGCGATGGCGGCGTTGCAGTCGTTCTTCAGGAGGTGGGCGTTGGCGCGCTCGAGGTAGAGCTGGCCCAGCGTCTCGGGCTCGTTGCGGAAGGCGCCGGAATCGATCGCCCTGGTGTAAAGGGCAATGGCGCGGTCCGCGTCCTGCGCGTTGAGGGCCTCGAGCGCCTTGCTGGGAAGATCGCGCGCCTCGCGCATCTGGCGTTCGCGCCGTTCGGAGAGGTCTGCGGAAGCAACGAAGGGCTGCGCCATCGTGCCAACCAGTGCGGCGGCCAGCAATGCGGCCACGAAACTCTTCTTCATCGGTAGTACCTCTTCAACAGGCGCAGGTCGCAGTGAAACTTCTGGAAAGGCGGGACCCTGTCCCAAGGTCATCCCCGCCCCTTTTTGCGATAACTATTTTATCATTCTGGCGCAACGAGGGCAAAATGCCGCTCAATGCGTGGTAAGCGCCTCGATGGCGGCGGCGAGAGCAACGGTCTGGCGGGCAATGTCGGCGTGGAGCAACTCGACCATCCGTCCATTGAGCGAGATCGCGCCTTTACCTTGATTTTCGGGCAAAGCGAAGGCTGCCAGGATGGCCCGGGCCTGGGTGATCTCATCAGGATCGGGGGAAAAGGCGGTGTTGCATGGCTCGATCTGCGAGGGGTGGATCAAGGTTTTGCCGTCAAAACCCATGGACCGGCCCTGGGAACAGGCGGCTGCGAAGCCTTCGCTGTCGGCAATGTCATTGTAGACCCCGTCAATGACGGCAAGGCCGTGGGCACGCGCTGCCATCACGGCCAGGTTGAGAGCGGTCACGAGGGCTTCCCGGCCGGGGGTGTGGCGGGCGCGCATTTCCTTCACGAGGTCATTGGTCCCCATGACGAGGCACGTCAGGCGGCCTGCGGCGGCGGCGATCTGCGGCGCATTGAAGATCGAACGCGGGGTCTCGATCATCAGCCACAGGGCACAGTCTGCCGGGGCCGCAGCCATTGCGGCCTCCGCGGCGCGCACATGCGTCACGTCGTCGATCTTCGGCACGAGGATCGCGTGGGGACCGGCGCTGCAGGCGGCGGCGAGGTCCGCCTTGCCCCAGGGCGTGTCGAGGCCGTTCACGCGCATGATCACCTCGCGCTTGCCGAAGCGGCGGTCGCGAACGGCGTCACAGACCTGGCGGCGGGCCAGTTCCTTGGCCTCCGGGGCGACGGCGTCCTCGAGATCGAGGATCAGGGCGTCGGCGGGCAGGCTCGCTGCCTTCTCCAGCGCGCGGGCGTTGGAGCCGGGCATGTAGAGGACACTGCGACGGGGACGGATGGTCATCTGCTTTCAACCTCTTTATCGTCGTGAAACCTAGCCGCACGGCCTGAAGGAGCCAATACGCCATTCAGCACACGATCCTGTCCATCCAGTCCGAAGTCGTGCGCGGCCATGTCGGGAACAGCGGGGCGCGCTTTGCCCTGCAGCGGCTTGGTGCCGATGTGTGGGCGCTGCCCACGGTGCTGCTGGCGCATCATCCCGGCCACGGGCGTCCAGCGGGACGCGTGAGTGGGGCGGCGGAACTGACGTCCCTGTTCGATGGGCTGGTGGCGCGCGGCTGGGCGGGCAAGGCCAACGGTGCGCTGACGGGCTATTTCGGCTCGGCGGAACAAGTGGTCGCTACCCGCGACATCGTGGTGCGGCTGAAGGCGCTCAATCCGGCGCTGGTGTTTGCCTGCGATCCGGTTTTTGGCGACGATGGCGGGGCCTATGCGCGGGTCGGTGTGGCCGAAGCCATCGCGCGCGACCTGCTGCCGCTTGCCGACATCGCGACACCCAATCGCTTCGAATTGTCGAGCCTGACGTCGCAGCGCATCGACGATCCGCATGATGCGGTGCGGGCGGCCCGGCTGCTCGGGGTGCGCGAGGTTGTCGTGACTTCGGTCCCCTGCCCGACGGGAATTGCCAATGTCGCCGTGACTGCGGCCGGCGCGTGGTGCTGTCGTGTCCAGCGCGAGGCGCTGGTGCCGCATGGAACGGGCGATCTGCTGTCTGCCCTCTATCTGCTGCAGCGCCTGGGCGGCGGCTCGGTTTGCGATGCCCTTGAGGGCGCGGTGGCGCGGGTCCAGTCGATCATCGGGCAGAGCCTGGGCCTGGACGAGCTAGCGCTCGTTGCGGCCCAGGGGCAACTGGTTGAGCCAGACGTTGGCGTGGTGGTCGAAGCTGTCGACTAGGCCTGTTTCTTCAGGTGGCGGGCGATCAGGATCTCGGCGATCTGGATCGCATTCAATGCCGCGCCCTTGCGCAGGTTGTCGGACACGCACCAGAGCGCGAGGCCGTTCTCGACCGTGGGGTCCTTGCGGATGCGGCTGATATAGGTGGCGTAGTCGCCCACGCATTCAACCGGGGTCACGTAGCCGCCATCTTCGCGCTTGTCGACGACCATGCAGCCCGGGGCCTCTCGCAGGATGTCGCGCGCCTGGTCTGGGGTGATGGGACGTTCGAATTCGACGTTGATGGCCTCCGAGTGGCCGACGAAGACCGGTACGCGCACGCAGGTGGCGGTGACCTTGATGTCGGGGTCGAGGATCTTCCTCGTCTCGGCCGCCATCTTCCATTCCTCCTCGTGTAGCCATCATCCATGAAGGCGTCGATGTGGGGAATGATGTTGAAGGCGATCTGCTTGGTGAATTTCTTCGGCTCGATCGAGTCGGTCACGAAAATCGCGCGGGTCTGGTTGAAGAGCTCGTCCATCGCGTCCTTGCCGGCGCCCGAGACCGACTGGTAGGTCGAGACGACCACGCGCTTGATGCGGGCCACGTCGTGCAAGGGCTTCAGCGCCACGACCATCTGGGCGGTCGAGCAATTGGGATTTGCGATGATGTTCTTCTTCGCATATCTCGCGATGGCGCCTGCGTTGACCTCGGGTACAACGAGGGGCACGTCGGCGTCCATGCGCCACTTGGATGAATTGTCGATGACGACCGGGCCCATGGCTCCGATCCTGGGTGACCATTCGGCCGATACCGTGCTGCCGGCCGACATGAGGACGATGTCGGTGCCGCGGAAGTCGTAGTTCTCGAGCGCCTTGCAGCGCAGCGTCGCGTCTCCATAGGAGACTTCCCTGCCAACGCTCTTGCGGGACGCGAGTGCGACCACCTCGCTGACCGGGAATTCCCGCTCGGCGAGGATGTTGAGCATCTCGCGACCGACGTTGCCGGTCGCGCCGACGACGGCCAGTTTCCAGGACATTTGTTGCTCCGTTATGCGTTCTGCTGGAGGGCGGCCAGGATGGCGCTGCCCATTTCATTGGTGCCGACGAGCTTCATTCCAGGCTGCATGATGTCGCCCGTGCGAAGTCCCTGGTCGAGGACAGCCGATACCGCACGCTCGATGGCTTCGGCCTCGGCCTTCATCGCGAAGGAATAGCGCAGGCACATGGCAAAGGACAAGATGGCGGCAATGGGATTTGCCTTGCCCTGCCCTGCAATGTCGGGCGCCGAACCATGGATCGGCTCGTAGAGGGCGCGCTGGCGGCCCGTGGTCGCGTCGCGCGCGCCCAGCGAGGCGGAGGGCAGCATGCCGATCGACCCCGTGAGCTGGGCGGCCTCGTCGGAGAGGATGTCGCCGAACAGGTTGTCGGTGACGATGACGTCGAACTGCTTCGGGTTGCGCACGAGCTGCATGGCGCAGTTGTCGGCGAGGATGTGGGTGAGCTCCACGTCCTTGTATTCGGCGGCGTGGAGGCTTGTGACCTCTTCCTTCCAGAGCAGGCCCGAGGTCATCACGTTGTGCTTTTCGGCCGAGGCGACCTTGTTGCCGCGCAGGCGGGCGAGCTCAAAAGCGACGCGCGCGATGCGATGGATCTCGTGGGTTGCATAGACCTGCGTGTCGACGGCCTGACGCTCGCCATTGGGCAGTGTCGTGATGCCGCGCGGTTCGCCGAAATAGACGCCGCCCGTGAGCTCGCGGACGATCATGATGTCGAGGCCCGCAACAATCTCGGGCTTGAGGGTCGAGGAGGCCTTGAGGGCATCGAAACACAGCGCGGGGCGCAGGTTCGCGAAGAGGCCGAGGTCCTTGCGCAGTCGCAGGAGGGCCGCCTCGGGGCGCTTGTCATAGGCGACGCCGGCCCATTTCGGGCCGCCAACCGCGCCGAAGAGAACGGCGTCGGCTGAGAGTGCCTTCTGCATCGCGGCCTCGGTCACGGGCGTGCCGTGCACGTCATAGGATGCGCCGCCGACGAGCTCGCGGGTGGTCTCGAAGCGCGTGGATATCCTGGTGTTGAGCCAAGAGACCAGACGCTCGACCTCGGCCATGACTTCGGGGCCGATGCCGTCGCCCGGCATGATGAGGATGTTTCGTGTTGTCATCTGGGTATCGCCCGTGAAGATCAAGACGCTTCTACAGCATCAGGCAAAGAGCCGTCAGTGCGGGTTTGGTCGCAGTGGCGGGGTGATCGCGGATTTCTTCACGGTGGGTGGTTACAGCGCTGAACATCGCCGAAATCGCTGAAAACAAAAATAGAACAAATTGTCGCAGCCGGGAGGGCGAGTTTTCGCGCGAAGGCGCGAGGAGGCGAATGACGCGAAAAGGAATGACAGGCAAGGCTAGTCGGCAGGCACTGTCATTTTGGCGCGCGTAGCGCGCCGACGGTTCCATGCTTTCCTGGTTGCCTGCGCGAACGACCACCCCTTCGCGTCATTCGCTCCCCCCTCGCGCCTTCGCGCGAAACCCCTGTCCTGCGCCGTCGAGGGCCTTACATCCAGGGGGACTGGGTCTTGCGGCGCGCTTCGAAGTCGTCGATCGATTTTTCGTGGCGCAGGGTGAGGCCGATGTCGTCCCAGCCGTTCAGCAGGCATTGCTTGCGGAAGGGGTCGACCTCGAAGCTGATCATGCCGCCGTCGGGGCCGCGGATCTCCTGCTTCTCGAGGTCGATGGTGACCACTGCGTTGGAGCCGCGGTTGGCGTCGTCCATCAGCTTGTCGACCTCTTCCTGCGGCAGGACGATGGGCAGGATGCCGTTCTTGAAGCAGTTGTTGTAGAAAATGTCGGCGAAGCTGGGCGCGATCACGCAGCGTATGCCAAAATCAAGCAGGGCCCAGGGCGCGTGCTCGCGGCTTGAACCGCAACCAAAATTCTGACCAGCGACCAGAATCTGGGCCTTGCGGTAGGCGGGCTGGTTGAGGACGAAGCCCGAAATCTCTTTGCCGTCAGGGGTATAGCGCATCTCGTCGAAGAGGTGCTGGCCGAGACCCGTCCGTTGAATCGTCTTCAAAAACTGCTTCGGGATGATCATGTCGGTGTCGACATTGATCATCGGCAGGGGCGCAGCGACGGCGGTGAGGGTCGTGAATTTCTGCATGTTGTCCTGCCTTGTTACTGACTCCACATCGGCATGGCGAGGCTGAAGGCCCGCATGTCGCCGGTGGTGGTGCCTACCATCCGGTTCATCGTGTAGGCGTAGGTCGCACGGTTATCCATGTCGATGATCGCCAGCGAACCACCGTAGCCACCCCAGAAGAAAGAATTCGGCGACGGCAACGGGATGATTCCACCTGCGAGGCCGAACCCCATGCCGTAGCGAACGGGCAATCCCAGCACGAGGTCCGTGCCTTCGATCTGCAACTCCAACACCTTGCGACAGCCTTCTTCGGACAAGAAGCGCTTGCCCTTCGCGACGCCCCCGTTGGCGAGGATGGTGTGAATGAGCGCGACCGAGCGCGCATTGCCGGTGCCGCCAGCTGCCGGAATCTCGGCACCGCGCCAGGCGCGCGAGCGCGTCTCGCCGACGTCGACGCCGGGATTGTCCGACATGTTCTTCTGTATGTCGGTTTGCGCGCTGCTGCCGATGGCCGTTCCCGGTTCCGGCGGGATCAGTTCGGCAACCCGCACGTCTTCCGATGCCGGCAATCCGATGTGGAAGTCTGCGCCGAGCGGAGTTGCGACTTCCTCTCGGAAGACCGTTCCCAAAGTCTTGCCCGTGATGCGGCGAATGACTTCACCGACGAGATAGCCCTGCGTGATTGCGTGATAGCCGGGCGCTGTGCCTGGCTTCCAATATGGCGCCTGGGCCGCGAGCAGCGTGGTGACCTTCTCCCAGTCGTAGAGATCAGATTTGGAGATTGTTTCCTTCCATCCCGAGAGGCCGGCCGCGTGGCTCATCAGATGGCTGACCTTCACGTCCGCCTTTCCATTGGCGGCAAATTCCGGCCAGTACCTTGCAACGGGCG
>JBEIHO010000057.1:0-17398 GCA_040381215.1 Alphaproteobacteria bacterium
CTGGGTGGCCGGTACGCGCTGCCGCGCGACGCGGCCATGACGATTGTGGGGTTGGTGGGGGGTAGCTCAATCGGACACAGCACGATTGGATTGCGGGGGCATGATGGTGGCTTTTCTGTCTCGCGCCTGATGCTGTGTTTCAATACCCCTCACCGGTCATGCCGCTGGCGCGGCGTGCCACCCTCTCCAGCGGGGCTGGAGAGGGGCTAGGCAAAGGTTGGGCAAGGGGCGTGCCTGGTGGGTGGTCCCACTTTGCGGCCATGATTTTTTGGCGGCGGATCAGATGGAGCCTTGAAGCGGCAGCGTAACCGGCCCCTGGAAGCTGCGGACATCCTTTCCCAGCCAGAACCAGGTTTTTGTGGGCGTCGGCAAATGTACGATCCATGGCTCCTTGAGCCTGATATGGCTCAAGGTGCAGCCCGGCGGCAAGATGCGTCCCTCGTCCGTGGTGCTTGAGCCGACCAGTTCGACAAAATGCCCGTCTGCATTGGTCAGGATCGCCACATCACGACCGGCATCAAAGCCGATCACGTGACTCTTGTTGACGAGCACGTCTGCGGGTCCACCTTTGATCGCTGATGGTGTGAAGGCTGTTGGTGTTGCCACGTGGATGAAGCGGCGCCCGTCGATCGTGCGCTCCGCGACCTGGGACTGGTCAGGCGATGTCACGAAGGCAGCGCAATCCATGGACGCCTTGGCAATCCCCGTCTTGCGCAGGGGAGAGCTCACGACGAGACCATCGTAATCCGCCTGCGTCGCGGGCGAGACGTACATCCATTGCGACATGTCCGAGGTGTCGGTCACTTCCATATAGAGTGCCGCGCCACCCTCGATGATCACCGAGCCCTGAGGAACTTCTCCGGCGATCAGGTCGAGCGCGCGATTGGATGGCATGACAACTCCTGTGCTTCGGTTGCGAACGAGGGCGGCGAAGATGTTCGCCTTTGCCACACTGAAAAATGGCACTCATTATGTCAATAGTTTTGGGGTCGCTGGGAGCGGGGGCGTCCTCGCCCGCATTGCTGCGTTGAAGGAAGAGCGGGCGGGGACGCCCGCGGTCCGGGGACGGTTAGTCCAGGTCCTTGCACTGCGCGTAGAGCGCGGGGAGGAAGCTTGCCAGGTGAGCCATTTCCTGGGCGCAGTGGACGAGGAGGGCGCGGGCGTCGGTGTCGGTGGGTTTGAGGCCGACCTTGGCGAGGGCGGCGGCGGGGTAGCCGATCAGGCCGCGGGGTGTGATGTTGTTGCCGCCGATCCAGAAGCGCGAGCGCATGCGGCTGCCGGCTTGGGTTTTCTGGATGAGGTGGATGAGCACGCCAGCCGTGATGGGCATGCCCTTGATGGTGTTGTTGGCGCAGATGGCGGTGGCGCGCTTCGGGTCGTCGAGGCTTGGGTGCGTGAGGCCGAGGCTGCGCGGTGTCGCGAAGCTGATGGCGAGGCGCAGGAAGTCGGCGCCGACATATTCGTCCACGAAGGAGGTGTAGCCGACATAGCGCTCGCGGTTGCGCGCGGCCTTGGGCGGGTCCTGTGCCCAGCTGGCGTGCATGTGCGCTTGTGGATGCCAGAGCTTGTAGCGTTCGGCGCTGTCGCTATGCCAGCCGAACCACCAGTCCCACATGTAGGGCTCGACGCCCGGCATGTCGGTCTCGATCGCGATGCGCATCGACCCGTCGGCGGCGAAGGTGAAGCCGTTTTCCAGTGTCGGCCTGCCGGAGAAGAACATCTCGTTGGCGTGCTCGAGCGGCGGAATATAGTCCTCGGCGACGCCGCCCTGCATCAGGGCTTCGCGCGCGTTTTGCCGAAGGGGCGCCATTTCCGGATTCCAGAAGCTGGCATAGGGTTTCGTCGCGAGGTCGGCGGGGCTCCAGCCGAGATGGCGGCCTGCGATGAGTGTTGCGCGTTTCAACGGCTTGGCCTCCTGCGTCGGCTTTGCGAATCCGATGTCAGGCGACAGTATTTTCCAGTGCGCCGAGATTGTCGACGTTGATGGTCACCCTGTCACCGGGTTTCAGGTAGAAGGCGTCGCGGCGGGCGCGGGCGATGTAGCGTTCGATCACGCATTTGACGATCGGCTTCGTGAAGGCGCTGAGGACCATGTCCAGAGCGCCGAATGCGAAGTCCTGGCGACCCGGACCTTGCCAGATCGTGCCGGCGGGTGTTCCCGCCATGATCAAGGTGCGAGCCGGAATGGCGCCATCGGGCGTGAAGGGCAGGCGGGCCGTGCCGTTCGTCCACTCCCAGGTGACGTCTTTCTTCAACCGGGTCTGGCGCAGGATTTCATCAAGGTCCCAGATCCAGTCTCTTGCCGGTGCGCGCTGGCGTTCGATGCCGTTCACCGAGAGCTGCAATGTGAGCCTGGCCACGAACGCCTTCAGGTCGCGTGGGACGACGAAGAGGTTGCCGACGGGGAGAAAGCCGGGCGCGCTTTTGCCCGAGGTGAAGCCTCGGCCTGATTGCGGATTGGAGGTGTCGACCTTGCGCAGGAGCGTGGCGCGGTCGGTAAAGTCGTTGCCGAGGATGAGGCCGCCTGTGGCCGGCTCGTTCAGGCCGAGTGGTTTCATCGTGACAAGGCAGAGTTCGACTTCGAAGTCGAGCAGGGCCGCGCCTGACTGGACTTTTGCGCGCCAGCTCGTGGGTGTCACGAGTTTCGGGAACAGGAACGGATCGCCCTCGACGGCTGATTCCTTCGCATGCTCTCGATAGTTCGTGCCGACTGCGATGTGGGCATCCGTCAGATCGACCGGCATGATGAGGTCGGCGTCTGCGACCTCCGTCGTTGCAACGATGGCCTCGATCTGCGTGCGTACGCTGTCATAGCCCAGGCGATTGACGAGGCTGATGGGGTCTTCGCCTGTCGTGGCGAGGCTCGTGATGTCGGTGCCCGTCACCCGGCCGTTCGCGATGGCGCGAACGGCGATGAGTTTGCCAGAGGTCCGGGCGAAGGTGAGGGCCTGGTCGAGCGCCGCGATCTTCATTACACGAGGCCCTTGTACGAACCGCCATCGAGCTGCAGCTGCTGACCGGAGATGAAGCCGGACTGGGCGCTGCAGAGGAAGGCGCAGGCGTCCCCGAATTCCTCCGGGCGGCCGAAGCGCTTGGCGGCGATCGAGTTCGCAATTTCCTCGCGCGCCTGTTCGTAGGTGATGTTCTTCATCGCCATGGCGAGCTTGGCCATGCCTTGCTGGCGTTCAGTGTCGAAGCGCTCCGGCAGGAGGCTGTTGATGGTGACGTTGTCGGGGGCGACTTCCGGCACGAGCGCCTTGCAGGCGGCGGTCAGTGCGGTGCGGGCCGCGGTCGACAGGCCCATGGGGCCCATGGGCGACTTCACCATTGCGCTCGTGATGTTGACGATGCGGCCGAACTTGCGTGCGCGCATGCCGGGCAGCAGGCCGCGGATCAGCATCAGGGCCGGCAGCATGTTGGCGTTGATGGCGCCGAGCCAGGCGGCCTCGTCCCAGTTCTGGAAGAAGCCGGGTGGCGGGCCGCCGTTGTTGTTGACCAGGATGTCGGCGTCGCTGCAGGCCTCGATCAGGCTTGCGCGGGCCTTTTGGTCGCCAAGGTCTGCGACGAAGGTGTGAACTTCGTGGCCTGTGGCGGCGGCGATCTTGTCCCTCGCAGCGTTGAGGCGCGCTTCATCGCGGCCGTTGAGCGTTACGGTGACACCTTCGCGCGACAAGGCGTAGGCGCAGGCATAACCGAGACCCTGCGACGACGCGCAGACGAGCGCCTTGCGCCCCTTGAGACCGAGATCCATCAGGCGACCTTTCCAGTTGAGCTGAGGGGCTTTGTATAGTCTTTGATTGCCTGCAGCGCTTCGCTCACGGCTGCATTCTTGTAGATGCCAAGGAGGTGGCCGTCGGGGCGTACAAGAAGTGCGCCGTCGTCGGCAATTTCCATGCGTTCGGCCCAGCTGCCGGATGCGGCGTCGAAGTCTTTGCCTTGCGTGATGATGGCAATCGGCGCCTTCGCGGCTTTGGCGGGGCCCCACGCGTCTGCCTTGGGTCCGCACAGCAATGTAAAGCCGTTGATGCCGGCGAGATCGAGCGAGGAGCGTCCGTCCCGCAAGGCGACGTGCGGCAGGCGCGCGCCCAAAGCCACCTTCGGGATGAACTGGCTGATCGGCAGCATGGCGTCCTCGGCCAGCGCGTCGCCATAGGCGTAGCCGAGTTGCAGGCGCAGGCTGTCGAAGTGGTCCTTCTGGTCGGCGATGGCGGCGTTGACCTTCGCGCGCCCTTCCGGATCGGCGAGACGCTGCGCGAAGACGGCGGGGTCGCAGGGCATGCCTGGCGCATAGCCGAGCGCGTCGAAGACGCTCATGATGCGCATCGCGTTGACGAGGCTCTGGCCCATGTTGGTCTGCGCGATGGTGCGTCGCTCGGGCTCGTAGCTGTCGAGGATGTCCGGACCGGCCCAGCCCTTTTCAACGGCGGCGATCTTCCAGGCGAGATTGTCGATATCGGCGACGCCCGTGTTGAGGCCGAGGCCGCCCGTCGGCGGGAAGCGGTGACCGGCGTCGCCGGCGAGGAAGGCATTGCCGCTGCGATAGGTGCGCGCGACCTGCGCCGACATCACCCACTGCTTGGCACCCTTGATCTGAAGGTCGGGGATGGGGGCGCCGATGGCGGCCTGCACCAGATTTCGGCACACGTCGTCGGTATAGCTTTCTGCGGTGTCGTCTGGCCTGCATGGGCTCATCAGCACCCAGGTTTTGCCGATGTCATAGGCGATGAGCACGCCGTTCGGTCCCGGGCCAAAAAGGAAGTACAGGATCGCAGGACGATTGCCGACGAACGTGCGCAGGTCGGCTTCGAAGTGGATCATCATGTTGGTCTGAAGGCCTTCCGGACCATCCATCGGGATGCCGAGGCCGTCGCGCACGTTGCTGCCGGCGCCGTCGGCGGCGATCAGGTAGCGGCTGCGGATTTTCACCTCCTTGCCGGTGCCGCGGTCCTTCAAGGTCGAGATCACCGTGCCGCCGAGCTGGTCGCAGCCGAGCCATTCGAGGCCGCGCCGGATCTCGACGCCGGGCATGGTGGCGACTGCAGCTTCAACGACTTCCTCGAAGCGGGGTTGGGCGATGTTGATCAGCGGCCATGGCGTGAGCGCGCGGACGGCGTCGTCCTGGCGTTCGTAGGCCAGCGAACCGATGTCGCCCTTGGCGACGGTCTCGACCATGCGGACGTAATGGCCCTCATGCGGAGGTGTCGCTACGGAATGGATGCGATCCATGGGGAGACCGGCCGCGGCGCAGATCTCGAGTGAGCGTGGGTTGAGCGCGTGGGCCTTGGGCGCTTCCAGACGGCCTGCGTGCTTCTCGACGATCAGCGCGGGAATGCCCTGCTTTCCCAGGAGCTGGCCGCCGAGGAGGCCGATCGGTCCTCCGCCCACAATCAGGACCGGGATGGTGATGTCTGTCATGTCGTGTTCCGTTGTCTGGCTTACTTAGCGTGGCTGTGGCGGGATCGTGCGGCCGAACAGGGCCGAGTGATGGTCAGCCGGTTCGATGCCGAAGACCACCTCGACCTGGATGGTGCACGGATCCTTCGTCGTCGTGCGCCCACCGCCGCCGGGCGCATCGAGCGCTTCGACCGGTGAGAAGCCGTCGGTTTTTGAAATGCGGTCGAGGTCGTCGCGGCTGGGGGCTTCGAAGCCAAAGCCTATCCAAGCCGGGGCGCCCTTGTGGATCACATGGATGTCAGGGGCGTGACCTGTGCCGCGGACGTAGAGCGTGTCGTCCGTGCGGTGCGCGCGCGCATTGCCGAGGTCGAGCAGGAAGGATCCGACGGTGTCGAGGGCTGGTGTCGAAAGCCGCGGGAATGACATTTCCCGGACCTTGATGATGGGCTGTGTGCTCATGCGTGAGGTGTCCCGTTTGACAGGGCTGGCATCTCCGGCAGGACAACGGGCCTGTACCATAACTGGGATGTATCCCAGTTATGGGAAACTTGTCAATTTTCCAGAGGCTGGTAAACTCCAGTCGCAACCTCAAGCCATGTCGCTCGGGCAAGTGCGGTCCTGTTACGGGTTGCGGCGCCCGGCCACTCTCAATCTGAAACATGTGAAAGCGCCCGGCGATGGACTCTCCCAAAGTGCAGCCTGTTCACGAGCTCTATTCGAATGGCCAGCGCTATCTGTTTCTCTTCATCCTGTTCCTGACATCGGTCCTCAGTTTTGCAGACCGGCTTGCGCTGACGGTTGTGCTTGAGCCGATCAAGGCTGAATTCGGTGTGTCGGATACGTTTCTGGGTCTCCTGTCCGGTTTCTCGTTTGCGGCGCTCTATGCGACGCTTGGATTGCCGGTCGCGCGGCTGGCCGACTGGAGCAATCGCCGGACGATCATTTCTGCGGCTGTCGTCATCTGGAGTGCCATGACCTTTGCCTGCGGGCAGGCCACGTCATTCTGGCAACTGGCTGTCGCGCGCATCGGAGTCGGGGCCGGTGAGGCGGGGGCAATGCCGCCCGCCCAGTCGCTGATCGCCGACTATTTTCCGCCGCGGCAGCGCGGCATGGCGCTGTCGCTCTTCATGAGCTCGACGCTGGTTGGCTACCTCGTGGCGTTCATTGGCGGTTCGTACATCGCGAGCCACTATGGCTGGCGGGAGGTTTTCATTGTCCTTGGCTTGCCGGGGCTGTTGCTGGGCATCGTCACTGCGGTTGTCCTGCCTGAGCCGAGAGAGCTTGAGCCTTATCGTCTTCGCCGCACGGACCAGGAGCCGCTGCGGGAGACCCTTGGTGCCCTCTTTTCCAAGCGTTCGTTTGTCTTCATGGTTGGCGGCGTCGTTCTGAATTTCATGTTTGTGTTTGCAATCGTCGCGTTCATTCCCTCGTTCATGATCAGGACGCTGGGCGTCGCGCAGGAGACAATGGGCCCGGCCTTCGGCGCCACGAATGGGCTTGCCTCTCTGCTCGGGGCTGTTATCGGTGGATTGCTGATTGATGCGAGTGCGCGGCGTGCTCCGGCCTGGCTCGCCCTTGTGCCTGCGCTGGCGCTGCTGCTGTCGTTTCCATGTTTCGTGCTTGCGTTCATGATGACAGAGCTGACGCCATTCCTGGTGCTGATCTTCTGCGGCACCTTGTTGACGACTGTCGTTGTTCCGTCCACGCTTGCAGGCGTGCACCAGGTTTGCGGCTCGAAACGTCGTGCCACGGCGATCATGCTCCTGCTTTTCTTTGGCAACATGATCGGCATGGGGCTGGGTCCGCTTGTCGCCGGGGTGATCAGCGATTATCGCTCGGCTGTCGAAGGGTCTGAAAGCCTGCGGACGGCGTTGATGATCATGACGTGCGTAATACCTCCGGGCGGCTGGTTGTTCTGGCGTGCGGCCGGGTCGATTGCAGCGGACACCGAAGATTGACTTGGAGCAGGGCCATGAAGGTACTCATCGCTGGCGGCGGCATCGGTGGCTTGACGGCGGCCTTGGCCCTGCAGCAGGCCGGCATCGAGGTCGAGCTCTACGAGCGTGCGCCGGAGCTGATGCCGTTTGGCGCCGGCATCCAGGTCTCTCCCAATGGTGTCAGGGTGCTGCATGCTCTGGGCCTCGCCGAACAGCTGAAGGCCTTTGCGTTTCGACCGGAGGGCCTCGAGATGAGGCTTGGTCAATCGGGTCGGCGGGTCTTCATGGTCCCGACGCGGGAGGATGCCCTGCGCCGCTATGGCGTGCCCTTTTATCACATGCATCGTGCGGACATGACCGAGGTGTTGTCGACGGCGCTGCAGGTTCGCGCCCCCGGGGCGTTGCGCATGGGTCGCGAGGCCGTCGGCGCTGACCAGGACGAGACCGGCGTTACCTTGCGGTTCGCCGATGGGTCGACGGCGCGTGGTGATGTGCTGGTGGCTGCCGATGGCATCCACTCCGTCCTGCGCAGCCAGCTCTTCGGTGCCGACAAGCCTCGCTTCACGGGATGCATTGCGTGGCGCCTGGTCATTCCGGCGTCACGTCTCCAGCCGGGCGTCATACCGCCGAACGGAACCGTCTGGGTCGGACCCGGGCGTCATGCGGTGACGTATTATCTTCGGCGCGGCGAGTTGCTGAACTTCGTCGGGCTTGTCGAGCAGGAGGGCTGGCAGACGGAAAGCTGGACCGAGCGAGGAGACCGGGACGCACTTGCCGCAGATTTCGCGGGGTGGGCGCCGCCGCTTCAAGCCGTGATTGCTGAAGCCGGCGACATCTTCCGCTGGGCCTTGTTTGACCGTGATCCGATGCCTGCATGGAGCAAGGGGCGCATCACGCTACTTGGCGATGCCTGCCATCCGATGCTGCCGTTCCTGGCGCAGGGAGCCGTCATGGCGATCGAGGATGGCTGGGTGCTTGCGGCGTCGCTGAAAGAGGGCCGGGACGTTCCGTCTGCGCTTGCGGCGTATGAGGCAAAGCGCAGGCCGCGTACGGCCAGTGTCCAGCTCGGTGCGCGCCGGCAGATGGGACTCTTCCACAAGCGGACATTTGTTGAGCAGTTAACGACTTATGGTCCGATGTGGCTCGCCGCGCGGCTTGCGCCGTCCTTCGTGAATTCGAGGCAGGACTGGCTCTTTACACATGACGTGACGGCGCCTTCGGCATAATAAATGGGATGTTTCTCATTTATGGGAGTATTGTCAAAATCAGCGCGATGGCTAAATTTGCCCTCGAGACCTATCAGCACTGACGCGGAGCCCACATGGAACTGATCGCAATCCTGCTTGTGACGCTGGTGGCTGTCGCCACGGCGTTTGGTCCGATGGTGGCCGACTTCAACAAGACCCACGCAACCAATCCCCTATGGCCGCCACATGCGCGTTTTCATGTGGTGTGGCAGGTGCTCTGCCAGGCAGGCGTCGCGGGGTTCATCCTTTACATTCTCTGGGTAGCCGAGTTCGAAGGGCATTTGCTGCTGGCGGCGCTGATGAACTTCAACTGGGGCGTTTCATTCTTCCTGACGTTGTTCAACATGAAGCGGTTCCAGGGCACGTTGTCGGACGTCAATGGCATTCCGCCGTTCAAGTTCAATATTGGCGGGAAGATCCGCAAGGTTGACACGAACCTGTTCGGTGCAACGATCCTGATGTCGCTCAACATCTTTGCCACGATCGTGCTTGCCCAGTAGGCGCTGCTTTGGCGGAGACAGACTGACATGAGCGTACAAGGCATCTTTGCGACAGAGGCGCGCGATCAGGGAAAGAGCACCCGCACGCGTGCCCGCCTGATGGATGCGGCTGTCAGCGTGTTTGCCCGTGTCGGCTTCGAGGCTGCCTCAGTGAATGAAATCGCGCAGGCCGCTGATGTCGCCAACGGCACGTTTTACCTTCACTTCAAGGACAAGGACGAGATCGTCAGCGTCGTCGCCTATCGCATCGCCAACGATATCGCGCGGCAGCTCGACGAGGCCATGGTCGACATCGATGATGCTATCGAGCGGACAAGCTTCGGGACGCGCCAGTTCATTGACATAGCAAGCAGCGAGCCTGCGTGGGGCTGGGCGCTGTTCCGCGCAGTCTGGTTCCTGCCCGAGTTGCGGAAACTGTCCAACGAACATCTGAAGGCCGACCTGCAGCGGGGCGTTCGTGATGGCGTGTTCACGGGTCCGATCGACAGGTTCCTGATCAACACCTACGCGTCCATGCTGCTTTCCGCCTTGCAGGGGCGCCTTTCCGGAGATGCAGGAAAGGACGCTGGTTCGCGCGTTGCCGAGCTCCAATTGCGCATGCTTGGCGTTCCTGCCGCCAAGGCGAAGAAGGCGGCGTGGCGCAAGATCAAGCCGCTAACGCTGAGAGTGAGCTCTTCCCTTGAGGGGATGGCCAAGACCGGATTGCGCGACTGACAGGTGCTGCGTGGTTGCGCGCGGAGCATTGCCCGTGCCCCGGAAGGCCTTCAGGCGCGTCTGGAGAGCAGAAACTTGACTAGTTCTCATTCACGCAGCAGCGCGTTGACCCGAAAAGGGTTTGCATGATGGGCGGTTCCAATGGCGGCATGATGACATTTGTCCATGCCGTCAATCGCCTTGCGTGCCGCTGCCGATCCTCATGATCAATGGTGCCAAGGATGATGAGGTACCCATTGAGGGCGGCATGAGCCGCAACAGGATGGTCGGCAATGCGCAAGGCGCGCGCTGCAAGTCGCTTGCAGAGACCATCGAATTCTGGGTGAAGGCCAATCGTTCCGAGCTTCATCTTATCCTGTCCAGCGCCTCGCAGTAGGCATGGGCATCGCTGGTGCGCTCGAATTCAGTGGCGGCGGCATTGATGTCGGTGACGCGATTGGCCAGCGCCTCGAGGGTGAGACGGCTGTCGGAGGTCTGTTGCTGCAGGTCCTGCATGAGTTCGGCGAGCCGCTGCTCGGCGTCGGCGCGATTGGTGCATGCGGGGGCTCTGTTGATAAGCAGGATCAGGCTGGCGGCGGCGAGGGCGAGGCCGGTCGTGGCCAGCGCGCGCTGGCGCCGAGGGCGGGACTTCCATTCATTGTAGAGCGCGCGGCCGGCGTGGCTCACGGTATCTGCGAGCCGGAAGATCTGGCTGGCAAGGGTCAATTGCTGATGTTCTCGCAGGTTATGACGGGCGTTATGGTTCCCGTCGCCGTGCCGCCAAGTCCATCCGAGATTGTGTAGGAGACGGGCCCGACGCTTGTTGTCAACGCCGGACAGGCGGCCGTTCTCGTGATCGTGACTGTGGTGCCTGCGGCGTTGATCGAGGCGGTTCCATTGAGGGGCTGGGTGACGCCGGTGATGCGCAGCATGTTGCCGTCGGGGTCGGTGTCGTTCCATCGCGGGTCGATCGTGCCAGAGGGCTGCGTGGCGCTGCCGCCGGGGATGTAGGTGCCATAGAGTTCCACGCTGTCTGCATTGGCGACGGGCGGTCTGTTGGATGCCTGGATCGTCATCGCGACGTTGGCGGTTGCGGTTTGTCCGTCGGCGTCTGCGATCGTGTAGGTGAAGCTGTCGGCGCCGGACTGCCCGGCCTGGGGCGTGTAGGTGAGGGACGTTCCACCATTGATGGTCACGCTTCCCTTGGTACCATTGGTGCGGGCGGTGATCGTCAGGGTGCTACCATCCGGGTCACTGTCGTTCTCGCGGGGATCGAAGGTGAGCGGTTGGTTGAGGTTCGTCACTTGCAGGTCGGCATTGGCGGTTGGCGTGGATTGTCCGTGGGTCACCTGCATGTTGATCGTGGCCATGGCGCTGGCCCCATCGCTGTCGGCGATCGTGTAGGTGAAGCTGTCGCTGCCGAACTGGTTGGCGGCGGGCGTGTAGATCAGGCCGGTGCCGCCGCCTGTGATGGACACGCTGCCCCGCATGGGTGCCGAGGTCGCGATGATCGTGATGGCGTCGTTGCCCGGGTCGCTATCGTTGATGCGCGGATCAAAATGGCGGGCGGCGTTCCTTGGTGTGGTAACCGTATCGTTGACCGCCACAGGTGCGATATTGGCGAAAGTGACGGTGACGGCGCCATAGGATTCAGCGCCGGCCGTGTCGCGGATGACATAGACGAAGCTGTCGCCGCTGCCGCGCCTGTTTGCGCTTGTGTAGGTTATGGTTGCGCCGGCGCCCGACAAGGCGGCGGCCCCCAACGAGCCGCTTCCGGCGCTGTACAGGCTTATCGCGTTGCCGTCGGGGTCGGTGTCGTTCAGGCGCGGGTTGAAGGTGACAGAGGCCTGGTTTTCGAAGAGGCTGACTGCATCCGGGTTTGCGATGGGCGGGCGGTTGGCGCCTGCGGTGCGCACGATGCGCTGCAACCTGTTGCCGGCGGCGTCATAGGTGTAGGCGATTTCCTTGCCATTGTCGTAACGCACGCGCACAAGGCGGCCGAGGGCGTCGTACTGGTATTGAGTGGCTGCCAGCGCTGTTGCGCTGAGCGTCAGCGCGGTGGCAAGCGAGAGCGGTGCGATAGCCGACCTGCGTCGTCGTCTGGTCATGCGCATCTATGCTCCCTCTGCAGGATGCGGTTTCTGTTTCAATCATAGGCGTCGGCTCAGGCGTTACAAGTCCTGCCTGCATTGAGACTGTCGCGTGCTGCATTTTTTGCAGTTGCGTTGTGCGAAAGTTCAAACAGTTGTTGCTGCAATCGGGATTGACATAGACGCTTGGTCGGTTTCAATTTTGGATCGTGATGGGCCGAGGTCAAACAGGGACAGCGTGATCACGTGAGGCAGCGCTGGACGAGTGTCATGGCTGGAAAAGCGCTTCTGGGGCTGGGACCAGTCCTTGGTGTCGTGGTTGTCTTTGCCGCTTCGGCACTCGTATCCGTGGCACAGGTCTCGGTGTCCTACTGGATTTCGATGCGCGGGGTTGCCTCGGAGACGCAGCCGACCTTTGTTTCGCTGAGCCCCGTCGCCACGGTCACCCATAGCGTTGCCTTCGCCGGCTGCCACGGGCGCATCTGGTATCTGCAGCCTGCGTCAGCTTCGAGCGTGCAGATGGCGCGTGCGGCCGGCGAGACGGTACAGATCCATCGCGGGCCAGCGGGTTCAACGCCCTCCGGCTCCACTGTGATTTGCCTGATCCAGGCGGATGGCTGACATGCAAGGAGACAGTTGCGCAGGCGCCGGCGTGCGGGGGCTTTTCTGGTCGCTGTTGCTGGCGTTGCTGTTGCCACTGTTCTTCGCATCGGCTGCAAGGGCCCTTCCGGAGGTGAAGCTCGGCACGGGCGTTGCCATCACGCCTGCACAGGCCGACAGCTGGTATGCTGCGCAAGGCCTTGCGAGCCCATCATGGAGCGAGGATCCGGAGCTGCGGCGGCTAGCGGCGGCGCTGGGGAATGATCCCGATCGGATCTACGCTTATGTGCGCAACGAGATCGATGTCATTCCGCTGTTCGGGATCCATGCCGGGGCAAGGGGCTGCTACATCGACAAGGCTTGTACGCCGTTCGACCAGGCCGAGCTCATGGTGGAGCTTCTGCGCTCCGCCGGCTTGGTGGCGAGCTACCAGATGGGAACTGTCACCCTCACCGGGGCGCAGTTCAACGGGTGGTTCGGGATCACGAATGCGGCCGCGGCGCGCAAGCTTCTGGCGGATGGCGGGTTCCCGGGGACTGTCAGCGGCACCACGACCGTCACGTCAGTCACGCTCAGTCATCTTTGGGTGCGGGCGACGATCGGGGGCGTGAGTTATGTCTTCGATCCTGCCTTCAAGACGCACACGACCAAGGCCGGGGTGAACCTCGCCACGGCGATGGGGCTGAACGCGTCGGGGTTTCACGCTGCTGCCGTCAGCGGTTCGTCGGGAAGCACGACGAACGGTACGGCCCAGGTCAGTGGGCTCAACCGTGCGGGGATCCGAACATCGCTGGGCACGATGGCCGGCACGCTGCTTGCGTATGTCCGCAGCAATTTCGCCAACAGCTCGATCGAGGATCTGATCGGTGGGCGGAGCATCGCGCCTTATACCGGAGGTCCGCTGCGCCAGACGGCGCTGCCCTACCCGAGCACAGTGTCGGGGACGTTCACCGGAGACGTGCCGCTTGTGCTGCGCACGCGGGTTACGTTTGGGTTTCAGGGTGGTGGGCAGCCGCGGGCGCTCTCGTGGAGCCTCAACGAAATCTATGGAAACCAGATCACCTTCGAGGCCCACCCCGAACGCCTCGCCGCACTTGACTCGCTGAAATATCGCATCCTGCTGGGTGAGACGGATGTGACGGGCTGGTTGAGTGGCGGGACCATGGAGGGGACCGTCAGTGTGAACCAGCCTTACGCCGGTGGGACGGCGGCGGGGTCTGTGAACGGCACCTACATGGATCGCGTGGTTCCGGTTGGCGGGCAGTCCAGCGGCGCGCACCAGGTCATCATTGCGAGCGGGCGGCCCTCGGGCGAACTTGCCGGCTGGCAGGAGCGGCAGCATACGGCGCGGCAGGCCTATACGGTGTTTCATAACTGGTCGGGTGAGGGTGAGCCCTCCATCCATCCGCAGCAGATCGCCACACGGCGACGTATGGCGACCGCTTGGCTGATCCAGTTCCAGCAGATGGCGGAACTCGTCGGACGGCTCGCCAACACGGAGGTGGTGCTTCACGACGTCGTGGGCGTGTCGAGTGCGGTCGCCGTCTACGAGCCTGTGCCTTCCAGCGCCGCGCCTTCGGCGACATCCTACATGTTCAGCATGGAGCCCGCGCTGTCGGTCGTTACGCGCAGTGGCGACATTACCCAGGTGCCGCGCGTCATGCGGACCATCGGCATGATGTCGTCGGCGCTCGAGGGCAGCATCGGGCAGCAGATTGCCGACTCCACCTATTCCGTATCGACGGTGGCGCAGCTGGATTGGGCTCATACCGGTGCCGGCGCAAACAGCGTCTATTATGCGGCAACAAGTGCCAATTGGGCGTGGGTGAAGTCTCAGATCCTGAACGACTATCGCGCGACGACGGACTACAGCGGCGTTGCGTCGTCGCCGATGAAGGAGCAAGCGGAATTCTACGTTGCGGCCGGCTATACCGTTTATGTGCCGCGGTCGTCATCGCTGGGGCCGGCGCCGACGCTGCGATATCACTTGTGTCGCATCGAGGGTACGCCTGACGAGACGCACTCGGGTGGGAACATCAAGGTGATGTTGCCCAGTCTCGGGTTTGAAGACTATGTCAGGCCCATGCCCGAGAAACCATCAGGTCCTGGTGGTCCGAATCCGTTTTCGCCGCCCGGACCGGATTTGTGGAGGGAGGTGAAAGGTATTGTTTTGGGGAGGCTCGTCCATTTCAATCAGGGCAGCCCCACTTGCAAGATGCTCGATGATCCCGACCGCGCGGGCGCATTCATCGCGGTGCATCCTGTCACTGGGGCCGTAGCCCATATATCCTCCCGTCAAAACGCGATGGGCAAGGGTGGGGGCGGATCGAACGATGTCGAGACCAATCCTGCGCGCATCTACTCGATCCCGGACGACTTTCTCGACCAGCAATTCTCGTCTCGTGCGGCGGCGCAGAATGTCGATCTCAAGAGCGGGACGCTGGAATACACGCCACCGGCTGACCTGACCGTTGGCAATGGCGGGTATCCCTATGCCTTGTCCTTCCAGCGGTCCTATCGCTCCGGGTTGGAGGACCTCGACATTTATGTTCCGGATGGCGAGCAAATTCCCATCACGTCGGGGCGCGATCCGATCTTCGGCTATGGCGGCTGGACGTCAAACCTTCATCACCATGCCAGCATCTCGAGTGATGGCTCGCAGGTCTTCGGTCAGGATGATCCGCGGGCGGGCGTGCAGACGCTTGTCGCCGCGCAGGTGCTGCTGTCTCATATCGGCGATGGGGCGACGGCGCTTGAGAGCCTGCAGCGGCAGATTTCCGGTGCCTATGTGGCGGCCTGGTGGGCCGAGACGATCCAGCTCAACACCATCACGATCAAGCAGGGTCACGAAAGCCGCAGCTTCACGCGGCTTGCCGATGGCACGTTTTCAATGCGCGGCAGTGCCGAGACCGCCGAGTTGCTGGGCGTCCGCCAGCTGGATGCGCCGAGCCAGCGGCAGCACAAATGGCGCTACAAGACCTGTGTCCGCCTGACCGGCGCGCAGCGCGAGGTGACTTATTACGGTGTCTGGGACGCAAGCCATACGACCTGCGTGGGAGGCCCGGACAATGGCCCGCTGGCGCAGGAAGCGATCATGGGGTTCTCGCGCCAGGTGTTCCCCTACGGCGTTACGGTGACATGGAATGGCAGCACGCTGTCCAACAGTCTGGGGCGCAGCCTGACGGTGTCAACCGGTGGTGCGGGCGCCTTCGGTGCCACGGTGTCGGACACGGCCTCGATGCGCACGGTCGTGATCGCGCGCGCCGGCCCTCTCGTCAGCGTGACTGATGCGGCGGGGCATGTGTGGCGCTATCTGGAGGAAGGCGGGCTCTTTGAAGTGCGCCCGCCGACCACCCCGAACACGCCGCTGCTCAAGGCTGTGTTTTCGACGGGCGCGCTGGGCGTTGTGTCGTCGCTGACGGATGCGCTTGGCAATATCACGACCTATCACATCGGCGGCGGACGCGTGTCGTCGGTGGTCAGTCCGCTGGGGCACGCCACGCGCACGCGGCATGACCGGTTCGGGAATGTGGTCAGCGTTGAGGATCCGCTCGGCCGCACGTCGCGCACGGAGTACGACAATCTGCGCCGCAAGGTGAAAGAGATTGCGCCCGAGGGTAATGCCGTCTCCTATCAATATGACGCGCGGTCGAATGTGACGACCACGACGCGCACGGCGAAGTCCGGCGTGACACCGGCGCTTTCGCCGACGAGCACGACGGCGACCTATGACACGCTTTGCAACATCAAGCTGTCCGAGACCAATGCGCTGAATGCGACGACGAGCTGGTCGATCAACCAGACCACGTGCCTGGTCACCGAGATGCGCCAGCCGACGATCAATGGCAAGGTGCCGACAACGAAGTATGTCTACAACAGCATCGGCAAGATGATCCAGAAGATGGACCCGACCGAGCTTGTCACGCAGATCAACTACGACAATCCGGGCAATCCGACGGCGGTCATCGTCAATCCGGGCGCATCGCCAAATCTTGCGATCACGACGCTGTTCACTTACGACGCTGCAGGAAACATAACCTCCGTCACGGACCCGCGCGGCAAGACCCACACGGGTACCTACGACGCGCTGCGCCGCCTGGTGCGCCATGATGCGCCGACAGCAACCGGCGTCTCGACCACCTGGACCTACAACCCTGACGGCCTGATCACGCAGATCGCTCGCGCGAATGGTGCGACGCCGGCTGTGACCGCCTATACCTACTGGCCGACTGGCCGTGTACGGAGCATGACGGACCCGGATGGTCAGGTCACGCGCTATGATTATGATGCCGCCAACCGGCCGACTTTCATAATCGATCCCGAACTGCGCCGTACACTGAAGGTCTATAACGCGGCCTCCGAGCTGATCGAGGAGCGCCGCGCTGTTGGCACGCCGATCGAGCAGGCCTATGTGCGGTACACGTATACGCTCAACGGCAAGCAGGCGAGTGTTCAGGACGCACGGGGGAACCAGACCGGCTACAGCTATGACGGATTTGACCGTCCGCTGCGCACGACGTTCCCGAATGCCACGTTCGAGCAGTTGACCTATGACGTCCTGGACCGGGTGACGGCGAAGCGCACGCGCGCCAACCAGACGATTTCGAACACGTATGATGTGCTCGACCGCCTGGTCACTCACACTGTCCCCCAGCCTGGCACCACGACAGCCATCGTCACCACGACCACCTATGATGACGCCGGCCGCACGCTCACGATGAGCGACACGACCGGACAGGGGCTGAGCTATGGCTTTGACACCGCCAAGCGCGTGATTTCAGCGTTGCAGACGGCGCCGAACATCACGGGGGCGCGGACGCTCACCTACTGGCTCGACGCTGCCGGGAACCGCACACGGACGATCTGGCCCGACGGCTATTACGTCGTGCGCGACTATGACGACATCAACCGCCCGACGACCGTGCGCGAGAATGGCA
>JBEIHO010000058.1:0-17378 GCA_040381215.1 Alphaproteobacteria bacterium
CTGTCGCGATTGGCGATGAATGCCTGACGCTGGTCATCAGGCATTACGAACTCGCTATAGACGCGCGTGTAGCTTTCAGGCTCGACGGCGAAGGTAACGAGAAAGTTTCGCGGCTCCTGATAGAAGCCCCCGAACCAGTTCGAATAGCTGACGTCGACGACGCCATCGGCATTCTGGATGCGGTTCACATACGCAAGGGGCAATGGCTGAGTGAAATTGATCCGGTTCGCAACAACTAGCCTGTTGCTCGAAGAGGATCCCGCCGCATTCTCGAGCGACGACTGGAAGGCCGCCAGCACGCCGTAGATCAGGAAAGCGATGAATATGGCGAATATCAACAACCCGGTGCGAACCGGCTTCCGTCCCAGTCCTGACAGGACAAGCCGAAAGTCGCTCACGTCAGCCGCTCCTCGAACGACCCTTTGTTGAGATGAAGCTCGCGGCGCGCATACTTCGCTGCGGCCGGGTCATGCGTCACCATCACGATGGTCTTGCCCAGTTCGCGGTTCAGCAGCTGCAGCATGCCGAGGATCTCTTCCGCCGTTGTGCGATCAAGGTCTCCCGTGGGTTCATCCGCGAGGATGAGCTTCGGATCGGCCACGATCGCGCGTGCGATCGCGACCCGCTGTTGCTGTCCGCCTGACAACTCCTTGGGCTTGTGACCTGCGCGATCTGCAAGCCCTACAATATCGAGCGCTGTCTTGACGCGGCGCCGGCGTTCCGTCGCGCCCAGCGGCGTCAGCAGCAGTGGAAGCTCGACATTGCGCGCCGCCGACATGGTCGGCATCAGATTGTAAAACTGGAAAATGAAGCCGATGTTGGCTGCTCGCCAGGCGGAGAGCTGGTTCTCCGACAGTTTTTCGATGGGTGCGCCGTCAAAAAGGATCGTGCCGCCGGTGGGGCGGTCGAGTCCCCCGAGCAGGTTGAGCAGGGTCGTCTTGCCTGAGCCCGAAGGCCCCATCATTGCTACGAAATCGCCGGACGGGATCGTCAAGTTGAGGTCGGCAAAAATGCTGATGGTCTCTTCGCCGCGTCGGTAGGTCTTGGCAATATTGCGCAAGATGATCAGGTCTGTGTCAGCCATGGCCTCGGTAGCTCCGTGTCGACTGCTAACCAGCCGTTCTGTCGAACGTCACCTTGGCGGCCATCTGAGGCAGAACGCGTTCGTCCCGTTCCTTGAAGCCGACGCGAACCTGGATGGTCGCGCGGTCACGGTTGGCAGTAGGAATGATAGCGATCACTTCTCCGGCGATCTGCCAGTCCGGGTAGGCGTCCAGCACAATCGTCGCCGTCTGGCCGGACCTGATGTCCGATATCTGTCCCTCGTTGACATCGACCTCCACCTCCAGGCTTGCCATGTCAACGAGCGTTGCGACCCCGGTTCGGGTGAATTCGCCACCGCCGGCGGCAGGCGACAGAATTTCGCCAGCCTGCGCGTTCTTGGCGATGATGACGCCTGCGAACGGCGCCCGCACGATGTGCCGCTCGACAAACTCCGACTGCCGGTCGATTGCTGTTTGGGCGACAGCTGCATCCGCAATTGCGGCACGCCGCTGGGCCGTCAGGGAGTCGATACGGGAAACGGCTGACTCATAGGCCGACGCTGAAACAGCCCCGGACTCAACCAGTTTTTGGGCGCGCTGCCGCTGCGCTTCAGCCTCCGGCATCTGTGCTTCAATTGAGCTGATCGTTGCCTTCGCTGACTGCAACCGTCCCCGCGTTAGTTCAAGGTCGTATTGCGCAAGGTCAGCATCGAGCCGGGCGAGGATCTGCCCTTTTTCCACAACTGCGCCCTCTTCGAAGAGCACGTCTGTAAGTCTGCCGGTAATGTCCACCGACACGGTTGCCGACCGGCGGGCAACGACATAACCCGACGCCACCAGACCGCCCCGGGGACGATTGGCCGCTGCTTCGGCCGCAGCTGCGCCAGGGGTGGGGGCCGACACGTTCGCGGCCTGCACGGGGGGCTCCGCGGGGCCGCGGCCCAAGAGGGCCCATGCGACCCCAACGAGGGCGACGCCTGCACCGGCAATTGCCGCCATTTTCCAGCCGCCTGCTGGCTTTGCGGAGCCAGCGCGGTCGATCGATAAAGACTTCAGTTTCTCGGAAACATCCATGTCCGAACCTACCATGCCCGTCCGCCAAGCATTATCCCGCTCACCTCAACGGCGAGTGGTCAAATGCAGATCGCCCAATGCTACTACGCAGCGCAGGGGTAAGTGGATTGTGACCAGCCATGCATCTCAGGGCCGGAAAGCTTCAATATACCGGCCAAGCTGGCCGTCAGGCCAGCCCGCTGGCGCCTGACCGGCTCCCTCTCGGGATACCGGAATCATTTGCATGGAGCTATCGGGAGGGCAATGCACCGGGTGATGACCCTGCTTGCTGCATGCGGAGATCATCCCGGGCTTCGAATCCCGTCGCCCAGCCAGGCCTGCGAATGCAGCCAGCCGTCAGTTGCACGACCTCGCGAGACGTTTTCCCGGGCCGTCGGCCACTGCCGCGCCTGGTGGGCGGTTCAGGCCCGCCCCTCCCGGTTCATAAGGCCCGGTTCATAAGGCCCGGTTCATAAGGATGGTACACCAATACGCAATTCAACGCCCTTGTCGAAGCCCTGAAGTCTGCCATGGCCAGGGAAGGCGTGGCGTTCCCGGCACAGAGCCGGTTACTCGCGAAGCTGGCGCCGATGCAGCAGGAAGCCGTGGCTCGCTAATCCGTGCCATGGAGCGGTCAACAATGGTGGGTCACGGGACCGATTGATGTGGGTCCTGATCAGGATGAGCAGTTGGAGCCGCTGCTCCCCTGGCGCTGATCCAGATTCGAATTCCAGCTGGCGTCAGTCGGCCACATTGAAAGCAAGCAGAAGATTGCCGCCCTTCTGGCCAAACTTGTCATATCCTGAGGTGGCATAGACAAACTTCCCGGCAACGACCGGGCCGCTGGAGTCGATTGATCCGCCGCTGCCCGAAATGCCGTTGACGGCCTCGAACTGTCGGTTGGTGTCGAAGGTCCAGAGAATTTCGCCGCCGCGCGCAGAGAATGCTCGCAGTGTGCCGTCAAGTGAGCCCCCGAACACGACTCCCGGGGCGAAGGTCGCCGCGGCCGACACGCCAGGTGAACAGCGCCATTTTGTGTCCTTGCAAACATCCGGCAGGACGGTCGACCACAGGATTCCTCCCGTTGCGATATCGAGCGCGTGCATGCCGGACTGCGCTGGCAGGTGAGCGTCTTGCGGATAAACCGAGAGATCCGAGATCGGCACGAACAGCGTCTTGCCATCGGTCGCCATGCCCCAGTGAACGCCACCCATGATCCCGCCCCGTCCAGGTTTGGCCTTCCAGAGGACAGCGCCACCCTTGTCAGGGTCAAGGCCATAGACGTCGCCCGACTTCTGACCTGCAAGTACAATGGCGCCATCGTCCGGCAATTCCACGAGTATCGGTGCAGCGCCGAAATCATAGTCGGGTCCCGTGTTCACCGGACAGTTGGGGCCGGACGGGCAGGCAGCATTCCAAACGTCGTTCGCCGTCGCCTGGAAGGTCCAGACGATCCGGCCTGATGCCAGGTCGAGCGCCATGATCGCGTCGCTCGTTGCGGTGGCTGGATGGGAGTAGTTCTCGCCCGTTCCGATATAGAGGCGGCCGCGCTTGGGGTCGATTGTCGGTGTCGACCATACGGGTGCGCCGGAGGGGCCGAACCGGTTTGCGCCCGCACGATTTGTTCCTTGAACCTTGGGTTCCTCGGCAATGGTGTACGTTTTCCAGACGTTCGCTCCTGTCTTCACGTCCAGCGCCGCAACCGCGCCACGGAACGTGCAGCAGGCGTAGGCGCCATCCATCGCTGCCACAACCTCAAGCGAGGAAATGGGTACGTAGAGGCGACCTTCGTGCAGGCGCATTGCGCCGGTGATCGTTGCCTGAGGGTGCGCGTCTGGTCTGACGGTCCAGACAATCCGCCGTGTGGCGAGGTCGATTGCGTGAACCTGTCCGGCAATATCACCGAAGTAGAGTGCGTCCGGTTCGCCTGCCGCATTTGTGCCTACAATGAGCGGGGAACGGATTTCCTTGTCCGACTGAACCGTCCAACGGGTGCAGCCTGTTGCTGCATCAAGCGCGTAGACGGTTCCAAACTGGTCAGCGGTGAACAGGACATCGCCTGCGATCGTTGGCTGCACGCGCGAGCGCGTCGACCCGGGGAACGCGAAGACCCATGCGAGCTTCAGGCCGCTGGCGTTTTCCGCATCAATGGAGGTCTGGTCTTTGCCGACGGCGCGCCAGTTCTCCGGGCGCATCCCCCAGTCTAAAACCTTGCCCGGCGCAAATGAGCGGGTCGGCGAGGCCGCGCAATAGGTTGCCATGCCGCCCCCTGGCGCCTGAGGCACGGAGAGATACGTAGCCAATGTCTCCTTTTCTTCAGGCGAAAGGCCGCTGGCTTGCGTAGACATGATCCCGGTTGTCATGGCCGCGAGAATGCGCTCGCGACTTAGCGCCGCCAGCGAATCGCGACGGGGCGCCTGGATGGCTCCTCCATCATGACAGGTTGCGCAGGCCCGTTCGTAGATCGCGGCGCCTGACGATGTCGGCGTTGCGGGCATTCCCGCGACCACGGGCTGTGGTTGCTGCATGCATGCGGCCAGAAATGCCGGCAACAGCCACACGGATGCAAGCAACCGCCCGCGGCGCGGGCCTCTTTCGCCCTCCGAAAAAACCTCACTGCGCTGATGCCGCATCATGTCTTGGCCTTCAGGCTTGTCCGGGATCTGACACTCGCTGTGCCGCTCGCCTAGTGGTTCACGGTCTTGACCATCGCGCCGTCGATCCGGAGGTTTGCGCCTGTGATGAAGCCCGCCCGCGGACTTGCAAGGAACGTTATTGCGTCAGCGACTTCCTCCGGCCGGCCATGGCGCCCCAACGCGCTCATCTGGGCGGCGCGGTTGAACAGGTCTGGCTGATGCTTTCGGATCTGATCCCACACGCCGCCCTCGAAAAAGATCGGCCCCGGAGAGACCGCATTCACCCGGACGCCGGAGGAGCCGTGCTTGGCCGCAAGCTGGCCCATATATGAGATCAGCGCAGCCTTCATCGTGCCATAGGCGCTTTCGCCGGGAGGCAGGATCATCAAAGTTGCTGCGATCGATGACACGAACAGCAGTGACGTATCCTTCCCACGCGCAAGTATGGGCAGCGAAAGCTCAGCGAAACGGACGTGCTGGAGGAAGTCCGTTTCAAAGGCTTCCCGCCAGCCGTCTTCTCCCGAGAGGGTGGGGCGTGTTGAGACGTTGGATATTGCGATATCAATGCCGCCGAGTTCGGTGCAGGCAGACTCGTGCCATTTCGTGAAGGCGTCCCGGTCGCGAACATCAAGCGCTGTGCCGAAGGCCTGCACGCCGAGCGCCCTCAGGGCATTCACGGTCTCGACAACGCCGGACTCAGTGCGTGCGCAGACCGCGATGTTGACGCCCTCACGTGCAAGGCTTTCGGCAACGGCGCGCCCGATCCCTCTCGTGCCGCCGGTGACGATAGCCTTCTTGCCTTTCAGGTCTAAGTCCATGGTGGTGCTTCCTAAACTGCTGCGGGTCGTGTTTGGCTGGATCGTCTTCGCTTTTATCTGCGCGCGCGGATCCTTTCCGCGCCCGCGCTGACCGCGCCGATGATCATCGCACAGGTCGTCTCCTCTATCTCTTCTCGACGTGCGCCACCGCGCTGGATAAGTTCGCCAGCGGCAATCGTCAGTCCAAGGCCAATTTCGGTGAGTTTCAAGGCCTGAGCGTAGGTGACGCCGAACTCGCGCTGGATGCGTCTGGCCAGGTACCTGGCGTTGGCGTCGTGCCCTCGCATACGGATCAGTCCGACAGCGCCAGTCAGGCTGGGTTCGTTCAGCAGACGGCGGAGAAGCGGTCCGCGCTGCTCGATTTCGGCAAGAGCGATATGTGTCGTTGCCTTCACCAGTTCAGGAAATGTCTGGGCGCCCAGCGCAGCACGCGCCTGTTCCGCCTGGATCCGGCTCAGGTCGGCTTCCAGAAGCTGTCCAAGCAGACCTTTCCGGCTCTCGAAGTAGGCGTAAACCAGCGCCTTCGAGACACCCGCTTCCTCGGCAACGCGCTCCATGTTCAGGACATCGAGCCCTTCAGAGGTGATCAAGCGCGCAGCGCATTCGAGGATCTGCACACGCCGCTCTTCGGGCGCTAGTCGCGTGCGTGTCTTTGTTTGACGTGGCGAGGGCATCGGTCGGATCTCAAGAGCCTGGCGGCGGGCCCGCCACTATTGACGATTAGTCTAATAGCGCCTTTACTCGCCTGGCAAGCCTGCTCGCGGCCCTTGTTTCCTGCCTGGCGTCTGCATTGCAGCCGTAAGCAACGGGAGGTTAGACAAATGATGTTCGACCGACGCAGCGCGCTCGGCGCGCTTATCTGCCTTGCAGCTGTGGTCACCGGCAGCTGTTCGAGTAGTGGTTCGGACGCAACAATGCCGGTCGCCGATGGTCCGGTGGTACGCGGAATCAGCTATATCGGCATCTCGGTCAGCGACATCGACCGGACGACGGCCTATTTCGCAGGAGCGGGCGGGCTGATCGAGGTTGATCGAAGCGATCTGCGGGGCGCAGCGCTTGATCGGATCGGCGGAAAGACAATCCGCGCCAAGACCAGAACACTGCGGAGCAACAGCGGCCAGGTAAGGCTGATGCAATTCGACCAACCCGCTGCAGCAGCCCGCGCCGCGAAGATCGTGCCAGTGCAGGGGCCGGGGATAACGCACGTTTGCTTCCAGTCGCCTGACAACAAGCCGATCTTCCCGAAGTTTGTCGCCGCGGGGGCGATGCCACTCTCGCGGACGGGCGATCTGGTTCAGCTGAGGCCCGATGTACCCGTAAAATACGCCTATCTCCGTGACGCGGACGGGACGATGATCGAGATCGAGCAACTGCTGCTCGACAATCTGAAGTTCGATCACCGCATGCGGCACGTCGCAATCGCTTCGATGGATATCGACCGCACGGTCGCCTTCTATACCGCAGTTCTCGGCAAGGCTCCGCGTGAGCGCAGATCGAACCTCGTCAACAAGACGTTGGATATCACGGCCAATCTCGATGACATGAAGCTGGATGTTGCGTGGTTTCAGGTTGGCAATCTGGAGCTTGAGATCTGGGAGTACCTCAATCCGGCGCCAACGCCCGCAACCGAGGCACGGCCGCTGGAGGCGCTCGGTCACAACATGATCGTCTTCGACGTATCTGATCCCGCAGTTGCGTTACAGAGACTGGAGGACGCGGGCGGACTTCGCGTTACGGCGCCATCGCCGATGGATGGCGGTCAAATTGCCTTTGGGCGTGATCCGGACGGAAACCTGATCGGTTTTTTCCGACCAGGGTCTGAGAGTTCACCGTTCTCGACGCTTGGCCTCACCTACTAGGCTGGTGTCGCCGCCGGCTCTGTAACTGCGCACGACTGCTCCAATGCAAGCAACGGCCGACGCGCTGTGTCGCAGATGGGCTCTTGAATGAAGGGCAGGTGCGCCAGGTCGGACCGTAAATGAGAGGTTCTGACCTGAGCGACCAGCGGGTTTCCACGAGCCCGGCCCCGAGCATTCTCAATGGCGGCTCTGAGAGAACTCACACCGCTCCATGGCGGCGGCAAAAGGATGGTGGGCCCGGCAGGACTCGAACCTGCAACCAGACCGTTATGAGCGGCCGGCTCTAACCATTGAGCTACAGGCCCCACCGGGAAGGTCCCGGGTATTGCGCATTTTTCCGCGGTTGGAAACGCCTCGGCTCGCCATACCTGTTCGGCGCTCCGGGCGCCCGCTGCACAGGCCGCCCAGCGCGGGGGATAACGTGCAGATGGCGGTTCCGGGAGGGGGGGCTTTGCCTTCTCCTGTTTGCAGGGATGCTCCTCCTGCTGCAGACGGGGTTCCGGCTTGGCGTCCGATTCGACAAGGCGCGGGGCAGGGAGGCCGCCAGCATCTTTGACAGCGCGGTCTTCGCACTGCTGGGCCTGCTGCTGGGTTTCGCGTTCGCTGGCGCCGTGGATCGGCTGGACAAGCGCCGTGACCTGATCGTGGCGTAGCCAATGATATGTCGGCCGCCTATCTGTGACTGGACGCGCTCGCGCCAGAAGCCCAGCCGGCCAGAAGGGAGCTGGTCCGGCAATACCTCGAGGCGAGATCAGGGTCTATCGCGTCATCGACGCCGAGCGTGATCGCGCAAAGGCCTTCGACACCGCAGAACGCCTCCACGCCGAGATATGGACGGCAGCGGTCGTCGCCGTCAGCAGGCCTGACAGGCAATAGCCTCAGAAATCGTCCTGCCGGCCATAAACGACATGATCGGCGTCACTACCGCAAGAAAGGTCGCTCTCACCACGCAGACACCTGAACTTGTGCTCGTGCTGCTGTCTGGTGTTTCGCTGTTCGGCGCGCTTCTCGCCGGTGCGGGCATGTCGCGGCACGGCGTCCGCCACATTGTCCGCGGTAGCATTTTTGCCGCGGCGGTCACGCTGACGGTGGACACCATCCTCGATCTCGATAGTCCGCGGGGAGGACTGATCCGCCTCGACGCCGCTGACAGGGTGCTGGAAGAATTGCGAGGCTCGCTTCAGCCTGCCCAGCCAGCATCCGAAAAGCGAAGGGCCGGCGGGTGGCCGGCCCTCTGACTGATCCACCGGTGCAGCACGTTATACGACTGGCCGTCCCTGGATCGCGCGGACAATGAACGCGATCACGGTCAGCACCAGGAAGATGACGAAAAGAACCTGCGCGATCGCCGCTGATGCGCCCGCGATGCCGCCAAATCCGAAGGCGGCGGCGACGATCGCCAGAATGAAGAATGTAAGCGCCCAACCAAGCATGTCTTGCTCCTGCCTTATCCGGTCCGTTGGAATCCTGAACGCAAGCTGGGGATTGCGGTTCCGGCACGCAAACGCATGGAACTTCGTTGCACAGGCAGCGTTGACCCCACGATCGGCGGTTGTCGCCGGGGGACATGGAGATCCGATATGAAAGCTTCCTTTGCAGCTCTGGCCTTCCTGCTCGCGACCGCCGCCGCTGCCTGCAACACCGTCGAGGGCGTCGGTGAAGACGTGACTGCTGCTGGCCAGGCGGTCGACAACGCTGCTGAAGACGCGAAGAACTAGAGGCATTCCCACGGTGGCGCTGGATCGTCAGCCCAGAGCCGATCATCCGGCGCCGCTTGTGCATTCCATAATCCGGACACGTCCGGACGGCCATAAACCATGTTGCGAATTTCGGGACTCATCAGCGCTTTTCTTGTTGCCACCGTGTGCGCGCCTGGTTCGGCGCAGACAGTGGCCAGGGATTCCGAGAGTGTTTCATGCCCGCGCGGCGGCCTGTCCGTTTACTATGCCCGCGGCGAAGCCAGCCCATCCGAACAAGCCATGCTGCTGATCGACCGCATCGGCGATGACGCGTCGCGCTGCCGGCCCGATGGCATCGATATCGTGACGGAAATCGACACCGACCGCGATGGCGAGGACGCCATTCGTCTTGCAATGGCCCGCCTCAACAATGTCGCCGACAGCCTTGTCGAGGACGGCTATCCCATCCAGCGCATTCGCCTTGCCGCGCAATCCAGCACCGAAGGCGACATCCGCACGCCCATGGGGGGCATCACAGTTTACTTCCGCCAATCCGGCGCCGAACCGGGCAACGCCTCATCGGCAACGCCGGCCAAAGCTTCTGCCCCGACGGTCGGTGCGATCTGATCGATCGTAAGCGAACGGCGCGCAAAAGCGGGCCGTCCAGATCCGTTCCGCGGCAAGCGATCAGGCTGCGACCGGCCGTTCCTCATGGAAAAACAGCGCCTGGCCTATTGCGGCCTTAACCGTCTCGGGCTGGAAGGGCTTGGTAATCAGGAAGGCCGGCTCCGGCTTCTCGCCCGTCAGCAGTCGCTCTGGGAAGGCGGTGATGAAGATCACGGGCACGCTGGCGCCGCGAAGGATGTCGTTCACCGCATCGATACCGGAGGATCCGTCCGCCAGCTGGATGTCGGCAAGCACCAGACCCGGACGGTTCCGCCGGAAAGCGGCCACCGCTTCCGAGCGGGTCGTCGCAACGGCCGTCACCCGATGGCCGAGATCCAGCACGAGGGCCTCGATGTCCGCCGCGATCACCGGTTCGTCTTCGATTATCAGCACGTCCGTCGCGAGCTCGTTCTCGATATCAGCCTGGGCGCGGGCGATCAGCTCGCGCACATTCTCTGGCGACTGGGCGAGGATCTGCGAAGCTTCGTCGATCGTGAAACCTTCGAGCGCCGTCAGCAGAAAGGCCTGGCGGTGTTGGGGTGGGATGCGCAGGACGCGGTCGGCAATGCTCGATCCGCTATCGGGGGCCGTTTCCAGCCTTGCGCCGGTCTGTCCCCAGATGATCTGGAACAGCCGGTAAAGCGCCACGCGAGGCGGCATGCTGTCGAGTTCGTGGGTGCCGGAGGCAAGCGCCTGCAGCGCAGCCTTCACATAGGTATCACCGCTTTTCTGCGTTCCTGTGAGGGCGCGGGCATAACGGCGAAGAAAGGGTAGATGAGGTCCGAGTTGCTGAACCAGACTCATGAATTCTCTCACACGCCATCCAGAAAAGATATGTCGAGGCCAATATACGCGGTTCTCCTGTTTCGGTTCCCGAATTACCGAAAAATCGCGGAACCTTCATTTCGGGACGGCGTTGTTGGCCCGACAGCGGGTACCGCGTAGTAGGCAGAGCGGGCTGAAAAACGCCATGGCAACAGAGGTTTCCGGGGATGGATCGGGTTCGAAATCCGCTGCCTCCGCGACAATCCAGCGGAAGGTGAGGACCGTGGACAAGAACAAAACCAAAGATGGGCCGGGTTCTCGACCGGGTGAATCCGGGAAGGTTGAACAGGGCAAGTCGATGGCAAAAGACACTTCTGTCGGAGAGCCCGGCTCACGCCCGGTCGATTCAAGGGTCGCACGCCGCCGTCAGGACCCTTTGGGCCGGCGGCTGCGCCAGATGTATGACGAGGTGGTCAGCGAAGAAGTGCCCGAGGATTTCCTCTCCTGCCTCGAGAAAGCGGACGAGCGTTTGACCAGCGGCAAGGACGATGACGGTGCGGGATCCGAGGATCCCGGCAACACGTCGAAATCCTGAGGCCCCAGCATGGTGATGGAATCCAAAGAGATGGCCCGGTCGCCTCCTCGCAAGCGGAGCGGGGACCCCGGGCGCGACGCCGCGGTGTCGAACGAGACGACGTTCCGAGACCAGCTTGTCGCCGTGATTCCGCACTTGCGCGCCTTTGCGCGCAGCCTGAGCAAGGACCCGACCCAGGCTGATGACCTCGCTCAAGAAGCGCTTGCGAAGGCCTGGAAAGCGCGCGACTCGTTCGAGCAGGGCACCAGCCTCAAGGCGTGGACCTTCATGATCCTGCGCAACCAGTTCTATTCCGAAAAGCGCCGCAGCTGGCGCAGCACGCCTCTCGACGCGGAAGTTGCCGAGAACACGCTCGTCGCCAACGATAATCCGACTGCGCCGATGGAGCTGCTTGATCTTCGAGCCGCACTCAACAAGCTACCCGATGATCAGAAGGAAGCGCTCATTCTTGTCGGCGCCGGCGGCATGGCCTACGAAGAAGCCGCTCAGGTCTGTCAGTGTGCGGTGGGAACGATAAAGAGCAGGGTCAGTCGCGCACGCCGGGCTCTGGAAGTCATCATGAACGAGACAAACTCGCGCGTACCATCCGAACACGAGATTGGCGCAGACAAGGCGTTCGACGATATTCTCGGGCAGGCTGCTGCGCTCGCAGGCGGAGGGGCAAGGGCTATGGGTGACGACTGACGAAAGACCGCCGCTTCGCCGGCTGTCGCTGCGCGTCGTCCTGCTTCTGATATTCGCCGTCGCGCTGTCTCCGGTCCTCGTTATCGGCGGGATACGCTGGTCCGGCGATATCGAAAGAGAGGCGCAGTACCGCCGCGAAAGCATGAAACTCGTTGCACAACTTGCAGCGGGCCGCGCGCAGCGCGCCCTTGAGTCCGCCCCGAGTGCGCTCGAACTCATTGCTGCGACGATTGAAGACGATCCCTGCAAGGCGCCGCTGAAGCGCGTTGTCGACGCCCTGCCGGCCTTCGGCACGTTCGGCGTCATTGATGCAGGTGGCGCCGTACTCTGCTCCACTGTCGCAGGTGCTGTCGGGATCAGCGTTGCGGGGCGCCCCTGGTTCATCGAACTGCGCGAAAGCGGCGCTCCGTTTGTCCAGTCCTCGCCCCTGATGGCGCTGGTTGCAGGAGAAATGACAATTGCTTCTGCAGCCAGGCTGGAGGACGTCGACGGTGTCTTCACCGGGGCGCTGGTGCTGGGTACGCCGGTCAGCACACTGGTCGCCCAGCTCGATCATTCGGACCTGCCGCCATCGTATGAGGTTGCTCTCGTCGATGTGGATGGACACGTGTTTGGCAGCACGCACTGGGATCGGATGGACCCCGCCGTGATGGCGCGCCTGTCAGCGGGCGAGACGGGCGCGTTCCCGGCGCAGGCGCAGGGCGGGGCCAAACGCGAAGCTGCGATTGTACCGCTCGCTGGCAATACCTTTTACGCCATGGTCTCGGCGCCTCCGCCGCCGCCAATCGCCCTTGAATATGTCAACGCCTTCGGCAACTTCGCGCTGCCCTTGCTCGCCTGGCTCCTGGCGCTGGTAACAGCATGGCTCGCGATGGACCGGCTTGTGCTGCGCTGGCTCGACTATCTCCGCCGCATCGCCACGCTCTATGCCAGCGGCAAGCTCACCGTTCAGCCGCTGCGCGCCAGGCAGCAGGCCCCGTTCGAGATCAATGTGCTGGCCGATACACTCGAGGAAATGGCCGTCCGTATCCGCGACCGGACCAACCGGATGGAAAACGCCCTGCAGGCTCGCGACGCTGCGATGAAGGAGATTCATCATCGCGTTAAGAACAATCTGCAGATCATCAACAGCCTGCTCAGCCTGCAGGGGCGCAAGCTTCACGACAAGGCCGCCATCGCGGTGCTCGATGATGCGCGCGCGCGCATCAATGCGCTGTCGCTGATCCATCGCTCGCTCTACGAGCACGACGACATCACCACCGTGCAGACAAAGTCCTTCCTCAGCGATCTTGTCAGTCACCTCGACCAGGCGCTGGGTGCGGAGGACCGCGGTATCACGATCGAAAGTGATATCGAGGACGATCGCCTCGATGCGGATTTGGCGGTGCCGCTGGCGCTCTTCACCACGGAGGCCGTGACGAACTCCGTGAAGCACGCTTTCCCGGCGACCACAGGCGGCGCCGTGCCCGTTTCCTCCGCGTGGCGCGTACGCGTCAGCTACACTTTGCAGGGCAATGAAGCGATCCTCGCCGTCGAAGACAATGGTGTCGGCTCAGAGCTGCGCACGCTGGAGAAGTCGACCGGCATCGGCGGTACGCTGATGGCGGCTTTCGCCAAGCAGGTCCGCGGCAAGCTGGAGGAGAAGTCACTGCCGGAAGGCGGTCGCGCCATCCAGATCCGCATGCCACGCCTCCCGTCCCCGCGTCCGCAGGCTGACCTCGAACTTGCGCCTGTCGGCGCCGCGTGAAGCCACGAGGCAAAACAGCCCGGCAATGCCGGGCTGTTGATGGTGCTGGTCGGCTTGAATGTCCTACAGGCCCCGCCGCGTAGCGCCCATCACGAGCGAGACGACGAAGAGCACGAGGAAGATGAAGAACAGGATCTGGGCGATGCCGGCAGCCGAGGCCGCGATGCCGCCGAAGCCGAAGACGGCCGCGATAACCGCGACGACGAGAAAGACGAGTGTCCAACTGAGCATGACAAGATGTCTCCTGCCCATCAACGTGGCGCAGGCAGCGGGGTTCCATCGTTCTGCGGCGGCGCCCCGACTGACGAGTCATGGTTGCGGCGTACGGTCAGCCCCGCCAGCTCGATCGAGACCACGTCTTGCGTCAGCCTTCCGTTCTCCATCTGAAGCACACAGAAACTCGGCGCCGTGCCGCGCAGGCGCCTCGACAGCGTGCCCGATCCCATCTGCACCATTGGCCGCCGCGTGTTGGTGATCGCGTGCGCAAACGCGTCGTGGATATGCCCCGTCAGGATCGCGTCGACATGCGCCCGCACGCACAGCCTCAGGGCATCGGTCCCGCGCTTGGTCTGGACGGAGACCTGCGAGAGCCCCGGCTCATGCAGAGGGTGATGGCAGATCAGCAACCGCCAGGCATCCTCCCGCCCGCCGGCCAGCAGCGCCAGCGCCGTCTCGAGATCCTCGATATCGATCACGCCATCCGCCCAGTTCAGCCGGCCCTGAACGCCACGTGCGCTGTTGATCGCCACGATGCGCACCGCCCCGCCGCGCAGCTCAACCAGCCTGTCGACGCAGTCTATGCCGTCCATGTATCTGGTGTAGCGGGCGAACGGTTTTAGCATCCGGGCCGTCATGTTGATCAACGGTGTGTCGTGATTACCAGGCGCTGCGATCACCGGAAACTCAAGGTTGTCCAGCCATTCGCGCGCCGCCGCGAATTCGCTGTGCCGGCCCTTTTGTGTGATGTCGCCGGCGAAGATCACTGCGTCCGGCCTCACCCGCCTGGTGAAAGACCCAAGCTGTTCCAGCGCCGCGCGGTCCTCACGCCCGAAATGCACATCGGAGATGTGGATCAGCCTGATGGCGTCAGGGTTCATTCAGAGCCCGTAAGGCATCGTGACGCGTTCTCGACGAACGTCACATGTAGGTGGGGCGCCGGCTGCATGTGCTCTCCATCGGCGATGACGGGAATATCTCCCCCGTCTTCCGCCCCGATGTCCAGCGACGTTGCCGGCGCAACCTCCACGCCCGGCGCATTCCGCCAGTCGGTGAAGAACGACGTCCACACCACATTCATCGCTCCGGTCGTCGTCGGATTGGCGAGTGACGCCACCTCCATGCCTCTGCCCGCCTTCGTCAGCGAACCAATGATCGCGCCCACAAAGCTGGATGTCGGCAAGGCTGTGCCCGCGAAAGAATAGCCGTCGCTGTAGGTGGCCTGAAGGTGCATCGTCTTCAGCACTTCGATTGCGGCGCCCGTCTGCGCCGCAGCCTTGGCAAGGTCTCCGCGCCGAACACTCTCGCGCGCCTCGGCAAAGTACGCCGGTGCGCCTGCCATCATCGCGCAATAGAAGCGGTCGCCATTCACTTCGCCGGCTGAAAGGCTCTTGAGTTTTGGGCCCTTCAGCACATCGCGCAGCACCATATCCCATGCCTTTTCGCCGTGGATCGAGCGGGGCAGGAGGTTCATCGTGCCCCCCGGCAGGATCAGCAGGTTCGGCGTGATCGGTCCCACGATCGTCAGGGCCGAGCGGATCGTGCCATCGCCACCCCAGACAACGAAAAGGTCCGGCGCCATGTCGGCCAGCTCCTTCAACTGGTTCTCGCAGTTTCCAGGATCTGACTCGATCAGGTCAGCACCGTTGATGCCTCCCTCCCGCAGGACAGCCGTCAGCTTTGCCCGCGCTTCAGCTGGGACAGAGCCCGATTTCGGGTTGAACAGCACAATTGATTTCATGGGTGTGCAGACTTTCCGGCCAGCAACCACTAACGCGGCCGCGAGCTATTGGTTCTCCGCCGGACACGCGCGTTGACTGAGACCAGCGCCACAACATTTATGGCGGCCAGCAGAACCATCCACCGCTGAGTCCAGGGCACACGACCGGCGCGGCCAGGCCATCCTTGCTGGAACACGCCCGGTCGAGGTCAGCGACGCTCTCTCCAGATTCGACGGAATGTGGTGCTTTACCCACGATAATCGCCATTGGTCCAATACGTCCGGCCGGAGCGGCGATCGACGTCGTCGTAACGGCGGGCATTGCCGTCATAAACAAGAGCCTCGCCATTCGGGCCATAGCCGACAGCGTCGGTGTTCCGGTCGCTCGAAGCGCCGGCCACGCCGCCCGCGATGGCTCCTGTCGCAGCACCAATCGCGGCGCCCTGGCCGGCATCGCGCGAACCCGTGTTGTTGCCGATGACGGCGCCCGCCGCTGCGCCGAGCAGGCCGCCCGTTACGGCGCCACGCTCCGTGTTGCCGCTCTGCGTGCAAGCCGCCATTACAAGCGCCGCAAGGGCGCTGACAGCCGTGATCGCAATGATCTTCATGATCCATCTCCCTGGGTCTGTGTCTGCGAACGTCCCTTGGAAGCTACAATTCCTTTTTTTGCTGCGGAGCGCGAAGCGCACCCGCAATGCCGCCAACGATCAGGCCAACAACGCTCGCCTGCGCAACAAGGGCGAACGAGACGGTTGGTGTTGCAGCGGTAGCGACCAGGCCAGCACCCGCGCCGAGCAGTCCGCCGATCGCCATGCCCTCCGCGATCGGGCGTCCGAGATCTGGTCGCTGCTTGGCGCCAGGAAGGTGTTCCATGCTCTTCAGATGCATGAGCGCCCGCGAAACGTCCCGCAGGTTGGTTTTCTCGCCCCCAGACATGTTCTCGGCAGTGCTTTCCGCCAGGCGCTGTGCGTCCAGCTTCCAGCTCTCGAGAATCCGCAGCCGGTCCTTGTGCTTGAGGCCAGGGTAGGTCAGCACCTCGCCTGGATTGTCGAAGTGTCGTGTGGGTTGCATGACCAGTTCATCGACATGCGTGTTCATGCGCTTTTCCTCGCACACATTGTCAGCCAACAACGGCAGCCGGTGACATGGAGTTCCGGAAAAGAGTCAGCAGAAAATCAACGGCTGGGGGGCTCCAGCCGTCAACAGCCACATACCATTGCGTGCGGGTTAGCTCGGTCCGTCGCTCGGCAGGCTGGCGTAAGCGATCCCGCCATCCACTGCGATCGAGTCGCCCACGACATAGTCGCCAGCTTTTGATGCAAGAAAGATTGCCGTGCCAGCCATGTCCTCGTCGCGCCCGATCCGCCGCATCGGTGTGCGCTGCGCAACCATGTCCTCATGATCACGCGCCGCCTTGTTCATCTCGGACGCAAACGGACCCGGCGCGATCGCCGTCACGATGATGTTGTCTTGCACCAGCCGCGCCGCCATCCGCTTGGTAAGATAGAGCAGCGACGATTTCGACGCATGATACGAATACGTGTCCCACGGGTTGAGGCGAATGCCGTCGATCGAGCAGATGTTGATCACCTTAGCAGGCCGCTCCGGGCTCGCAGCCTTCTTCAGCGCCGCATGCAGCGCCTGCGTCAGGAAGAACGGCGACTTAACGTTGAGGTCCATCACCTTGTCCCAGCCATGCTCGGGAAATTCCTCGAACGCCGCGCCCCAGGCCGCGCCCGCATTGTTGACGAGGATGTCGAGCTTGCCTTCGCGCTTGTAGATTTCCTCCGCCAGCATCTTCCCACCGGCCACCGTCGAGATGTCCTGCGGCAGCGAGATGCATTCCGCATGCCCCAGAGCGGTCAGCTCCGCCGCCGTCGCATCACAGGCGTCCGCC
>JBEIHO010000059.1:0-17287 GCA_040381215.1 Alphaproteobacteria bacterium
CCGGAGATTGCGGCAGCCGCGCAAGTGAAGGCGGTGTTCGCGGAGCGGGTCACCGAGGCGAATGTCGCCGGCGAGCTGGCGTATCTGGCGCGGCCTTTGGCGCGTGGTTTCGAGCGACCGTATGGCTGGGGCTGGTTGCTGGCGCTGCAGGCTGAACTGGAATTGCATGAGGGCGATGCGATTGCCGAGGCTGGGTTGAAACTGCGGCCGCTGGCCGAGGCGTTCGGGCAGCGGTTTCGGGATTACCTGCCGCTGGCGGATTATCCGATACGCACAGGCGTGCACTCATCGACGGCGTTTGCGATCCGCATGGCGGCGGACTGGGCGGAGGCGTTCGATCCAAAGCTGTTCGACCTGATGCGTGCGAAGTGCATCGCCTGGTATGGCGGGGATCGCGACTGTCAGGCGTGGGAGCCTTCGCAGGATGATTTCCTCTCGCCTGCGCTTATGGAGGTCGAGTGCATGCGGCGCGTGCTGGAGCCGCGCGAGTTTCGCGAGTGGCTTGGGCGATTCATGCCGCGTCTGGCGCAGGGACATCCGGTCTGTCTGTTTGGGCCCGCAAAGGTGAGCGACCGGACCGACGGCAAGATCGCGCATCTCGATGGCCTGAACTTTTCGCGGGCGTGGTGCTGGCGATCGCTGGCGGCTCTGCTGGGGGATCACCCGGTCGCGCAGCGCGGGCGCGAGGCGGCCGAACGCCATATCGATGCGAGCCTGCCGCATGTAAGCGGCGATTACATGGGCGAGCACTGGCTGGCGACATTTGCGCTGCTGGCGCTCGATTTCTGATGCTCAGCTGGCGGTGAAGAAGACTTCGCGCGTCCTGCTTGCCGCCTCTGGATTCTGCCGAGGCCGCGGGCTCATGGCGACGGGCTCGGGAGGCGGCGAATCTTCAGACCATAGCTGATGAAACGCCAGATTCCCCAACAAGGGTCTATCTGATCCTCAGATTTCGGCTCGGGCAGTCCGAAATTGCGTCGCCCAGTCATAAAATATATTTTCGGCGGCCGCACACGCAACAAGAGAACATTATTTGTATTCAACAATTTGCCTTCGCAAAAACGCGGATAGTTAATTTTTACGATCACTCTGTTGCTTTGGATAAAGTGTAATTCGTGTTACCTATTTAGTTGGTGATGCTTACACCAAGCAGGGTGACGGGGGTCACACATGTCTACAATCAGGAAACTGACGCGCGCTTTGATAGCGGGGTGCGGGGCAAGCCTCATGGCGTCCGGCGCTTTCGCGCAAACAGGCCTCGAGACCCGGAAGTACAATATCCCGACAGGGATAGAGGCCAGTCCGCTCTTCGGTGCGGCGCCTTTTTCGCAAAAGATGCTGATGTTCGAGGAGTTCGGAACCCAGCCTGTTCCGACCGAGGAGTGCATCAACTGCAAGGTTGTTGTTGCACCATCTGACTGCAGCAAGTCGATGAGCCCTGACAAGATCGATACCGCGATCAAGCAGCGCCTCTTCCCGCTGCCGACACGCCAGGCCAATCTGAGCCGGCCTAATCCGTGGCAGGCGAAGATCGGCGAATGCCTCGGCTGGCAGCTGAAGACGAGCTACATCGAGGGCCGTCCCCCCGGGGAAATGTACGCACACCAGCGCTATGACGAGTTTGCGCCGAAGGTCTATTTCCAGAGCGTCCAGTCCGGCGCCCGTCCAAACACGGGCCTGCGCGATTCGATGCAGATGCACGGCTACAAGGTCGGCGAGTTCGCGCCGGGCGGCTTGTATTTCAATACGGCGAGCGGCTCAGGCTTTGGCGGTTCGACGAACGGCATCGCGATCCGCATGCATCCCAAGATGCCGGTGCAGGACGCCAATTCCGTCTGGACGTTCGATGGCACGCTGCCTCCCAAACTCCTGATGGCGCGCGTCGGCGAGCCGATCCTGTTCCGCCACTATAACGGGCTTCCGATCAACGTCGCCGCCAATAACGGCTTTGGCCACCACCTGATCACGACCCACGAACACAACGGCCACAACCCTGCCGAGAGTGACGGGTTCACCGGCGCCTACTTCTATCCCGGCCAGTACTACGACTATCGCTGGCCCATGCAGTTGGCTGGCCGCGACAGTGAGAATGTCAACGCCACCGATCCGCGCGCCGGAATGCCGGATGGCGCAGGTGGGGTGATCAAGATCCGTGGCGACTGGCGCGAGACCGAGAGCACGCACTGGTTCCACGATCACATGATCGATTACACGGCCCAGAACGTCTACAAGGGCAACGCCGCGATGATGAACTACTACAGCGCGGTGGACCGTGGGCGCGAAGGTCTGAAGTGCCACTATTCGGACCCCAACAACGCCAATCTCTGCCTGCCGAGCGGCACGGGCCTGGACTGGGGCAATCGCGACTACGACGTGAACCTGCTGATCGCGGACAAGGCCTGGGACTCCAAGGGGCAGCTCGCCTTCAACATCTTCAACAAGGACGGCTTCCTCGGCGACCAGATGACGGTCAACTGGTCCTGGAAACCCTACATGGATGTGCGGGCACGCAAGTATCGCCTGCGCCTGCTCAATGGCTCGGTCTCGCGTTACTTCAAGATCGCGATCGTGACGGACAAGGGCGTGCGCGTGCCGTTCCACATGATCGCCAACGACGGCAACATCATGGAGCATGCCGTTCCCTTCCCGAACGCCGAGTCGAAAGACCTGCCAACCCAGGCGATTGCCGAGCGCTTCGACATTGTCGTCGATTTCAGCAAGTATCCCGTGGGGACGAAGCTCTACTTCGTGAACACGCTGGAGCACCGCGACGGCGCCGGCCCGAAGGAGGAGATCCCGCTCAACGAGATTCTCTCCGGCAAGTACAAGGGCGACCCTGCCGTCGGCAAGTTCATGGAGTTCCGCGTCCAGGCCTACACGGGCCAGGACCTGAGCATGAACCCGGCTGACTATGTCGAGGGCAAGAAGAAGATGATCCCGCTGCCGAAGATTCCGGCGGCGGACCTTGCCAAGGCCAAGCGGCGCACGTTCGAGTTCGGCCGCAGCGGCGGCACGGACGAAACGCCCTGGACGATCAAGACCGATGGCGGCAATGGCCTCTCGGCCGACATCAACCGCGTTTCCGCTGCACCGCAGATGGGCGCGTGGGAGATCTGGCGCATCGAAAGCAACAGCGGCGGCTGGAGCCACCCTGTTCATATCCACTTCGAGGAAGGGCAGATTCTCACCCGCGACGGCAGGCCGCCGCCGATCTGGGAACGCTATGCCCGCAAGGACGTCTATCGCGTCGGCCCTGAACCCAACAGCAGCGCGGTGGTGGAGGTCGCAATTCGCTTCCGCGAGTTCGCTGGTTCCTATGTCGAGCACTGCCACAACACGCAGCACGAAGATCATGCAATGCTGCTGCGGTGGGATATTCTCAACCCTGGCCAGACGGTTGCCATACCGACGCCGGAAGGCGGCTGGGAGGGTATGTTCTACGAGCCCTCCTACGTCCTGCCGACCTGGCGGACAGGTCGCGGCGTGGGACCGACTCCAGAGCCGGTAACGACAACAGCGACAACGACAACGCGATGAAGCGGATTTGGCCGTCCTGTTCCACGCATTTGGCCCGCGCGTTGCTGGCCGCGATCAGCGTTTGCCTGCTATGGCCCATCACAGCGGTGGCGCAATCCCCGTGGGGACGTGACTACTGGCCGAATGTCACGCTCACGACGCACGACGACAGGCAGGTGAAGTTCTACGACGACGTCCTGCGCGGCAAGATCGTCGTCGTGAATTTCATCTTCACGAACTGCGGCGACGTCTGCCCGCTGGATACGGCTCAGCTAAAGCGCGTGCAGGAATTGATCGGCGATCATGCCGGGCGTGACGTCACGTTCTACTCGATCTCGGTCGATCCCGAGAACGACACACCCGAAGCCATGCGCGCCTTCATGAAGAAGTTCGACATCAAGGCCGGCTGGACCTTCCTGACCGGCCGACAGGACGAGATTACGCTTATCCAGCGCAAGTTCGGGCTCGAGCCGGCGGGCGACAAGCCGACCGCACATTCGACGACGATCATCCTGGCCAACGAGGCGACTGGTCAGTATGTGAAGCGGTCGCCGTACGACAATCCGCAAATGCTGGCGAACGTGCTGACCGGCCAGCTGAATCCCAAAGGGCGCGGCTCGGGCAGCCGCCTGAGCTATGCCGACGCCGTCGCGGTCGCTACCGATGAGTCTGCACAGATGTTTCGTACGCGCTGCGCCACGTGCCACACGATCGGCGGCGGCGACGGGCTTGGCCCCGATCTTCTGATGGTGAGTTCACGGCGATCGCCGGAATGGCTGGCGCGCTTCATCCGCGAACCGGACAAGATGCTGGCGGTAAAGGACGAGACCGCCATGGCCATGCTGCCGAACTTCCGGAACCTGGCGATGCCGAACCTGAAGCTCAGCGAGAAGAATGTCGCCGACCTGATGGCTTTCATCGACGTCGAAAGCCGCAAGGCCATGGAGGCGCGCGCAGCTGCGCAGCATGGCGAACATCACCATCACTGACGACGATGAGCGGCCGGGTTTTGGCGACACCGTGACGTCACCGGACAGGCTGCGCGTTTCGGGGAGGCTCGCCTGCCCCGGGTCATGGCAGATGCAGGCGCCGCGCGCTGAGGCTTCGAACTGCACCGTTGTGCTTGCGCCGCCGGAATCTTCGGTAGCGGGATCATCTTCTTCTTGCCCTCGACATAGTCAGCCGGGTTCATGCTCAGGTCTTCGCCCGTGTAGGCCTGGACGCGGAACTCCATGAACTTGCCGACGGCGGCGATCGAGACAATTCCGGATCGTATGGTCAGGTCCACGCCACTCTCTGGATAGAACGCAAAGACGCCACCTCGTTTCAGATTGAAGGAGGCAGCCGGCAGCCCAATTGGCCCGGCAAGACCAAGGATACAGGCGATGGCGGGCCTTTCGCCTTGCGCCAGCCCCAAATCCCGGTAGGAAAGCCGCTCGCTTACCGCAAGCGCGGTACGGGGAGGTGGCCGAGTGGTCGAAGGCGCACCCCTGCTAAGGGTGTATACCGGTAACGGTATCGAGGGTTCGAATCCCTTCCTCTCCGCCAGCGCTATTTGTTTTGATTGAATATTTTCGAATATCCTGAGATCTACCACCTCTCTACCACCCTTACTCTCCGGCTTGGGGCGGCTTTCGACGGGCCGGGGCGTAATAGATCAGCTACGTTAACGTAGCGGTAGGATAACAGAGGTGAATAGGCCCTACCCCACCCACGCTCAGGCAGGCCGCCCCTCGCAATGGGCAGGGGGTCAGAGCGTTGCGACTGGCACCGCGATGCCCTTTGGGGCGCATCGCCACCTCGGATGGCGGGCCTTTGCGGGCGACGGACGTGTAGGATAGCTTCCAATGCCGTTGGGGGACGAAAATGAAATGCATCAAAGCGACCACAGCAGCGGCGGCACTACTGGTGCTGCAACAGCCTGCGGCAGCGCAGGACGCCTTGGCGCTCCCCCCGTAATTGATTGCATCGAAGTTTGAAGTTGCCCCGGTTTCGTGGAGCCCGCAACATTTGGGTTTCAGGAGCCTGCAATGGGAAAGAAAAAGGGGCCTTACGCGGCCGAGTTTAGGGAGCGGATGATCGAGCTGGTGCGCGCTGGCCGCTCGCCGTAGAGGCCGAGGAGTTTGAGCCGACGGCTCAGTCGATCCGCAACTGAGTGGCGCAGGCCGATCGTGACGAGGGTCGGCGCGGGGACGGGTTGACATCGGCTGAGCGCGAGGAGCTGAACCGGCTGAAGCGCGAGAACCGGCAACTGAAGCTGGAGCGCGACATCCTCTCAAAAGCCGCGGCCTGGTTCGCTCGGGAGACGAAGGCGGTCCCGTCGAAGGATTCCGATTCGTGAGCGAGAACCAGGCCGCATTCCCGATCAACGCCATGTGCCGTATCCTGGGTATCTCCCCCAGTGGTTTTCATGCGTGGAGGAAGCGCGCGCCTTCGGCGCGTGCGTCCGTCGATGCAAGCCTCACAGAACGTATCGGCGACATCCATGCCGGCTCGCATGGCACATATGGTGCCCCCCGCATCCATGCCGAGCTCCGCGAGGATGGCGTGAAGATCGGACGCAAACGTGTTGCCCGGCTGATGAGGGCGGCGGGCGTCGCTGGCGTCAGCTGGAGGAAATTCGCGGTGACAACACAGCGCGACGGAAGCCGCCCGGCGCCGGATCTGGTCGATCGCGCCTTCACCGCTGAGGCGCCGAATATCCTATGGGTTGCGGATATAACCTACATCCCGACCTGGGCCGGCTTTCTCTATCTCGCTATCGTCCTCGACGTCTTCAGCCGCCGGATCGTGGGTTGGTCGATGGCCACGACGCTGCATGTCGACGTCGTACTGGCCGCCATGAACATGGCGCTTGCCCAGCGCAGGCCGGACGGAGTGATCCACCATTCCGACCAGGGTTCGCAATATACTTCTTTTGCGTTCGGCAAGCGCTGTCGTGAGGCTGGCGTGCGGCCATCGATGGGGTCGGTCGGCGATGCCTACGACAACGCCATGACGGAAAGCTTCTTCGCCACGCTGGAATGCGAGCTCATCGACCGGCGCACATTCCGCACCCACGCTGAGGCGCGCATGGCGACCTTCCACTTTATCGAGGGCTTCTACAATCCGCGGCGCCGCCACTCGGCACTGGGCTATCTTTCCCCCATCGCCTTCGAGAGCGCGCATGCAGCTTCGTCCGGACCGCGCGAGACTGCCGCCGTGCTCGCGACGCTCAAGGCGCGACCTGGCAGCAAAGCGGCGCGCAGCGAGACCAGCTCGGCGGTCGGCCTTGACCGCCGCTCCGCGCGCCGGCCGCCGATACTGGCGGACCGGGACGGAGGGATGGACGCCGCACAGACCGAACAAAGGGATAATGCCTTGACCCGCGAACGGGAGGCCGCAATGTCAGTTCAGGGATGACATCCCACTCCACCGAAACGGGGCAAGACCAGATCCTGAACGATGCGCATGGGCGACACGCTTAAGGCCGGTGTCGCCAGATTGCCCAGGAACCGTGTCCGCACCTCGTGCCAGGGCACAGGACAGGCGTAGCGATCCAACAGGTCGCGGATGGCCTTTTCGCTTGGGCTAGCAGGGTTAGGCTTGCGGCTCATTGACCCTGTTTAGCCAGACCAGCACAGGTCGTCGATGTCCCGCCGGCGCTATGCCCCGAGGACTGCCCGCTGCTCGGCCCAAACCACCGGAAACCCCGTCAGCAGCCCGGCCATCGTCATGCCGGCCGGCTGTCGCCCCTCCATGATCGCCTCGATGATCTCGGGCGCCAGGAGCGTCAGCCGCAGCGGCGCGGTCATCTGTGGACGGCCCAGCTGCGCTCGCAACCGGTTCATCTACGGACTCGGAAGACATGTTCGGTCGCCTTGGCCGGACTCCAGGGGGTGACGCCCTCTGCCCACCGCGAGGTACGGAGCTAAGGAGGAAAGCGGTTAAAGCATTCGGGCGACGCGGAATCCTCTGTGGCCGTCCCAGTAGTCGGTGTCGGACCATCCGCGGTTGGCCGAGCGAACGCGTTCTGATGAAGAGTACCAGTCACCGCCGCGAAAAATGCGCCAACTGCAGTTGTCAGGTGTCCACGCTGAACCATCAATGGGCGCGCCCGAGTAGGTATCGCTCAAGCAATCTTCGACCCACTCCCCGACATTACCGTGCATATCGTAGAGGCCAAAGGCGTTGGGTAAGTAGGATCCGACCGGAACTGTCCGTGAAACCTCATCAGAGAAGTTGGCGTCGTCGGTCGTGATCGTCTCCCCCGTTGAATAGAGGGTCGTAGTGCCCGCGCGCGCGGCGTACTCCCACTCTGCCTCCGACAAAAGCCGATACGTCTGACCTGTCGTGGTCGACAGCCAGCGAACATATGTCTTGGCGGCAGGCCAGCCGACATTGATCACAGGTCGCCGATCACGCCCCCAACCCAGATCGGCCCCCTGGTCCAGATCGTGGTCCTGACGAGGGCAAACGCCCGCGTTCACGCAAGCATCCCATTCGGCAAAGGTGACCTCAAACCGCCCGACAGCGAAGGGACGGGCAAAGGTCACCGTGCGCTGCGGCCGCTCGCGGGTTTGACCGACGCCGACCGGCGAGCCCATCAGGAACGAGCCTGACGGCACCACAACCATCTCGGGACAAACATCCGCACAATCCCGAAACACCTGACCCGGCGTGCGGGATTGGGCCTGGGCAGCACCGGGAGCACCGGCCACCACAGCCAGGTTGAAGGCACCAAGGCTTGCCCCGATCAGCAAAAACCCTTGAAGCTCTTGTCGCATCAGACCCTCCATGCTGCTACCACAGTTACACCGTAAAGACATTCCGCACGAGCCGTCATCCTCTTGGTGCCAAGTCGAAAGCCGCGCCGCCCTTAGTGACTCGGGCAACTGCCGCCGCCCAAACGGACGCAGTTTTGGCACGAAAGGGCCGAATCGTAGCTCCGTCGCTGACCGACGCGAACCCTACGCCCCCAGCACCGCCCGCTGCTCGGCCCACACCACTGGGAACCCCGTCAGCAGCCCGGCCATCGTCATGCCGGCCGGCTGCCGCCCCTCCATGATCGCAGGCACCAGCCGGCGCTGCTCGAGTCCGCGGCGCGGCTGTCAGTCCTCGGCCGGCATGGCACGGCGCGGGAAGTCGGCGACGACGTCGCCTTCCTGGCCAGTCCGCTGGCAGGCTACATAACCGGCGCCAACCTTCGGGTGGATGGCGGGATGGTGAAGACGGCTAACTTCTAGACACCATTCTATGTTCCCGCCTCGAGACAGTCCGGGGCGGGGGCAAACTGGAGACGGGTTGGCGTTAGACTGACAGCACCGCCACTATCCCTCCAAAAATAGGGTTTCTGGTGCCGTTTGAAGTCGTACCCATCATGGCGGCCATCATCTATGATGAGGCTGTGTGATACGGTGCGACTGCCCCCAGCGGGTCGCTAGCATCTGCAGCCGCGTCTGATTGCCCTCGTCCTGCAAGTTGCAGGGGTGGTCCAAGTCTGGCTCCTTCTCGTCGAAGCCGCCTTCGTCTTAACAGGTGCCTCCCGCAAGGTCCGTTTCCAGACCGGAAGCCAATCGCTGCTCCGGACCCAATCCGGTCGCTCGCTACGTCCGTTATGCGGCCGGGGAAGCAGGTGTTGAACGATTTGCACAGGACGCGAGGGTGCTGTCAGGAAAACGCTAGTTCCTGGCCACTCAGGCTGCCATCTACAACGTGTTCAATCTCCGGAAGGGCTCGCCGGCCTCTTCCCGATGATGCGCCAGCAAGGCGGCGCGCTCGTCCAGCTGCGTGGGGTAGTTGGCTTCCACGATGCGAGCGGCGGCGGCGTGAGTTTCGCGGCGGCGATCCTTCAGCAGACCGCTCAGGGCGACCTCGCTAACAGCATTCGGACTAGCCGGGACTAGGTTCCGCCGCCATGTAAGGTTTTCCTGCGGGCAGCGACTATTGGGGCTTCAGCAGGAGGTTCCGATGAAAAAATGGTTTTGGGCTTATATCGCTGGCTTCATCGCGCTGACCGGTGCGGACTTAGCATCCACGATCCTGGGTATCGCGGCGGGTGCGACTGAATTCAACCACACTTTGGCAACGAGCGGAGGTAATCTCAAAACCGCGCAATTTCTCTTGGTAAATGTCGCTATGCTTGCATTTACCAGCTTCATGCTGATTTGGGCGTGGCGCAATCGCCTCCGCATCGACAAGAAATATATTTCCCGACCGGAACGGGCGATGTTCAACTGGATTTACCTGAACCCGTTTTCGGAGCGGAATGTGCCAAAGTCCGCATTCCACTATTTAGCCCTGGCGCCCGGCATTCTGCTCTTCAAGACTGTCGTATCCTTCAACAACAGCCTGATCAGTTTCGGTCTGCCAGATTTCTTGACACCGGTCGCCTCGGCCATTTTCACCTTCGCACAGGGGCCTCTTGCCTACTGGATATTGATCTTCCTCCTGTTCCTGCCGATCTGGTGGTTCTCTCTTCGCATAGCGGCAGCCTTCCTTCGCGCCAGCGCCGAGCGCGCCGAGCCCTTGTCGGCACCTGTGGCGTGACATCGGGTGGCATCGGACATCTTCGACCAGGCGCTTGCCGAGCATGCCGCAATGATCGACCGGATCATTTCTGGCATGGAAAGCAATCCGGCGTGCCGGGATGACCTGCGGCAGGAAGTGGCCCTCGCACTCTGGCGTGCAGCGCCGTCCTGGCGTCAGGATTGCTCCTTGCGGACATTCGTGGCGCGGGTGACGCACAATGTCTGTGTTAGCCATGTGCGGCGGGCCATCCGCGCACCCAAGCACGACCAGATATCAGACACGGTTCAGGATGAAGCCGAAGCGGCTGACGACGCGGTCGTTCGCGCAGATCTAAGCCGACGGTTGCAGGTGGCGGTGTCCCGGCTGCCACGTGGCATGCGGGAGGTGGCAACCCTCTATCTCGATAATTTCTCGGCCCGCGAGATAGCTGAGACACTCGGCATCAGTGAAGGTGCGGTCTCCACGCGTGTCACGCGGCTGCGCGACATGCTGCGCAAGGTGATGGATACAGAATGATAGACCTTGACGACCAGCTTGAGGCGATGCGTGCGGCCTGGCGGGCCGCCCCTGTCGGCGACCTTTCGATCAGCCAGTTGCGGGCGCAGGTGCGTCAGGAACAGCGGGTGTTGCGGCGGGAAACATGGCTTGAAGCGCTCGCCTCGTTCGCTGCGAGCGGCGTTTTCGCTGTTTGGGCAGCGCCCGCGGATGGTGTCGTGCAAGCGATCTTTATCGGGTTGTCAGTCTTAGCTATCGCGTGGCCCGCAATCACGGTCCAACTCAGGCGAAAAATTTGGCGGATGCAGACGGAGACGGTCGAGGCCTACCGCTCGTTCGTGCAGCGGCGTTCCCAAACCGGCCTGTTCCTTGCGAGACTGAGTTACATGGGCGGGCCGCTGGGCCTTGTCATAGGGCTTGGCCTTGGAAAGGCTGGAGTGCTGCCGAACGTTGGCGTTCAGAGCCATCCGGCCGCCATCTGGATCGCGGCGGCCGCCTTCGTAGTATTGTTTGGATGGAGCATGCGCGCGGCCCGGAGGCACAAGCGCGCCCTTGCAAACCTTCGGACACAAAGCACGTTCGCGGATGCCATTGGCGAAGAGTTTTGACTAATCAGCGCTTATCTCGTTGCTATTTCCGACGCCCATGTTCAGCCACGTCGGCCCTAAAGACCCTAAAAAAATGAGGCGTTCAGTATCAATAACATAATTGAAAGAGAGTTGGTTGGGAGACGCTCTCGCACCGCCAGCGCCGCTTCATAATCACTTGATTAAAAAAGCTTTCTGGAACGCCGAAACGGCGCGCGGTTACCGCGCGTGTCACAGCAGCGCACGTAACTGCAACGCCCGCACCTTGCGAGCGCCTGCTCGCAGCCCCCGCGAGCGTCGCTGCAAACCGCGTTGCCGCTCGGGCCAGCCCGCCAGCACCGGGTCAGGTGATCGCCGATCGCCTAGCTCACGCGCTCTGCGATGCGGACAAGCGTATCGCGCAGCGCGGTCAGCCGCTGGGCGGTCTGACCGTTGCCTGAGACCTCAAGTGCCTGCGCAGCGGCGCGAAGATCACGGGCCACGGCAGCGCTTCGGCGAACCTGGTCGACAAGAGGTGTTGCAGCATCCAGCACAGCGGTCAGCCGGCTCGCGACGTCAGTTTTCAGAGCCTTGTCCCTCGCCAGCTGGTCCATGTAGGCGCGCGCCACGACAGGGTGCGCTGGCCAGGTTACCGGGTATTGCTGCTGCGGATTCACGGTGCGGCCCTGCTCGGCCATGCGAGCGGCGGCGATTTCATTTGCCGAGAGATATTCGCTTGGCGTCAGTTCGAACACGTCAAGACCGCGTGCGATTTCCGTTCCGTAGATGCGGCCTTCATACCAGTAGACTGACCAGTATCCACCCAGGGTCTGACGATCAGCGTTCACCGGGCCGCGATCAAAATAAGCGATCTCGCGCGGCTTAGCCGAGTCGGTGAAGTCGCTGATCGAGAGCCCGCCTTGATACCACGCCTGCACAAAGAGGTCGCGCCCCGGCACCGGAAGCAGGGAGCCATTGTGCGCGACGCAGTTCTCAAGATCCGTCTGGGCTGCCGGCAGCTTGTAGTAGCTGCGGAAGACGAGCTTGCCGTCGACAATGTCGTAAATGGCGTTTGCACCCCAGGTCGGTGGATCCTGAACACGGCAACGCGGCCGGCCGCCGCCACCCCACTCATCGGTGAAGATGACCTTGGTTCCCTCATTGTTGAAGGTCGCCGAATGCCAGTAGGCGAACCCGGAATCGACGACGGTGTCGATCCGCTTGGGCGCTCGCGGATCACTGATGTCGAAGATGATGCCGTTACCTGAGCAGGCGCCGCCAGCGATCTTGCGTGACGGGAAAAGCGTGATGTCGTGGCAATGATCCGTGCGGTTTGTGGTCTGCGTGCCTTCGCCGTGATCGCCGCCAAGCCAGAGGCCGCCAAGCTGACCGCTCTGGCCGTCAGCAAACACGGTCGGGCTGTCGATGATGCGAGCCTTTGAGGGGTCTGCCAGCGGGATCTCGATGACGTCGACACGGAAAAGCGCGGTTCGGCTATCGCCCGGCTGACCCATGATGCAGCCGGCCAGCTCGTCCTTGTCGCGCACGCCTGCCGTTCCAGAATTGTAGACGATCAGCCGCTGGTCGTCGGCCGAGACGACTGAGTGGGTATGCGATCCACGGCATGTCTGGACCTGGCCGACCTGACGTGGCCGCGTGATGTTCGAGATATCGAAGATACGCAGGCCGCGGAAGCGATCCGGGCTGGCTTCGGGGCCGACGCCTTCGCGGCCGCAATCCACGCGGCCGCTCGTGGCTTCCACCGACATGAGCAGGAGATTGCCGACGATGGAAACGTCACCCTGCCCGCCGGGGCAGACGATGGCGCTGACCAGTTTCGGCTCGGCTCCGCCCAGCCGATAGAACTGCACGCCCTGATAGCTGCCGATGGCAAGCAAATCGCCCGAGAAGGCCATGTCCGTGTTGGCGAAGCTGAGGAAAGGCGCGCGCCGGCTCGCCTCGTCTGCCGTGCCGAGACGTGCATCGCCGTCCTTGTTTTCGGCAGGGAGTTGCAGGGGCAAACCTTCGGGATTGGACGGATCGAAGAACCCGGCCGGCTTGGGAAGGCTGGCAACCAGACGCATGTTGCTGATCGCCTGCCCGGCGTCGAGAAAGCCTGCCTTCAGTGTCGCGCGCGGGTCTGGCGACAGACCGCGCAGCAGAGCCGCCATGCGCTTGATCTCTGCCTGCTGCTCATTCGTGACGTCGGTTGCAAAGCGATAGAGCACAGGATCATAGGCAGAGCCGGGCTCCGCCAGCAGGCTCGTGACCATCGTGATGGCGCCCTCGTGATGGGCAATCATGAGTTGCAGGAACTGCCTGTCGAACTCCGATCCGCCTGATGCTTTCAGCTGGGTCAATTGCGCAGCTGTCGCCATTCCCGCCATGCCGCCATGGCCAGCGCCATGTGCTGAGACGGCGTGTCCTGGGGCGGCATGTCCTGCGGCGGCGTGCCCGGCATGACGATCTGCCGCGGTCGGCGCTGGTGCGGGAGCGTCTTCGCCGCGCTCGCGCAACCAGCCCTGCATGAAGGCGATCTCGTCCGCCTGGGACGCATTGATCCGCCCCGCCAGTTCGACAAGGGCAGGTGTTGCGGTGCGCCCCTGAACGAGGACTGCCATTTCCACGGCCTGACCGTGGTGATGGATCATGCCCTGCATGAACGCGACATCGGCGTCCGAGTAGCGGTTGTCTGCCACGCGGGCGGCTTCGCGACCCTCGAGCGTCCGGCTTTCCTGACCCGGTGCACCCGGCTGAATCAGCGGCGGCTGCTGGGCGCAGGCCGAGCTACCCAGGAGGGCAGCAATAGCGACCGAGTTGACCAGGATCGACGATCCAGACAGGCGAAAGTGTGGCACCACAGACCTCCAGCTTCATATGCGTTTGCACTTTTGCAGCGTTGCGGGGCGGCTGTCACGTCAACTCGGAACGGTTTCACTCGACTTTCGTGGCGTGATCCGGGCTGCGCGACCGCCCTGCTCAAGGGAGATACTGAGCTTGCACGGAGGATGGGCATTGCACGCCGCCACAGCCGATGCCTCTGGAATTCAAACGAGGCTGCGGACGACGGCGTGGGCCTCCAGGAACCGCAGCGCAGACGCGGGCCTGAGGAACGGCTCTTCGCTTGAACGGCACGACGTTGCCGGAACCGCACTCGCCACCCCATGCCGGAGGCAGCGCACGGCCCTCATCGATCACACGGTCGGGTCGCCGAACGCATCCCGTGAACGGTCGCACCCGGCTCTGCGCGTTCTGCCGTCGCTCTGGCTTTTCTCTGAGCCTCCGCATCGAGCGCCATGACCTTGGCCCGTGAGGTGGTGGATCCTGTTCAGGCCAACATCTGACAGCACGCTGCCTGAAGGACCCGGAAAGACCGGCCCTTCGTCTATCGTCCGTTTCCTGATCGTTGCGATGATTTCAGACAGGGCGTGGCGCCAGGCGCCTGAAACATCGGCCGTTCACGGGCATGGCAACAGCAATCCGCCCAGCCGGTCCTGATGGCGCGCGTCAACAGGGTCATGCATTTCGGGCTGATTGCGAAGTGCGGCGCGGATGACCCGCTGCGCGCTTGGCTTGATCTCAACCCGGAAACCTGGCCTCGCGGCAAGTCCGCGAGGCCAATTTATTTCCGCTCAGTTCTGCCAGCCCTTGATCAGCGTGTCGTAGTCGATGGTCTCGGGCGCCGGGTCCTCGTTGGCGAGCTTGGCCTTGGGGGCGCCGGGGCGGTCGAACCAGGCTTGCGCCGGCTCTTCCGGGTTCAGCTTCGGTCCCTTGTCACCCTGCACGTTGAGCTGTTCGAGGCGGGCGAGCACGTCTTCCTGCGCCTTGCAAAGTGCGTCCATCGCCTGTTGCGGCGTCTTCGTGCCGGCGGCGGCGTCGCCGATATTCTGCCACCAGAGCTGGGACAGTTTCGGATAGTCAGGGACGTTGGTGCCGGTGGGCGACCACTGCGTGCGCGCGGGCGAGCGGTAGAACTCGATCAGCCCACCGAGCTTGGGCGCGCGCTCGGTGAAGGACGGGTGCTGGATCGTGCTCTCGCGGATGAAGGTGAGGCCGGTGTGGCTCTTCTTCACGTCCACCGTCTTCGAGGTGACGAACTGCGCATAGAGCCAGGCGGCCTGTGCGCGGTCGGTCGGCGTCGTGGTCATCAGCGTCCACGAGCCGGCGTCCTGGTAGCCGAGCTTCTGGCCCTCTTCCCAGTAGGCGCCGTGGGGCGATGGGGCCATGCGCCATTTCGGAGAACCGTCGGCGTTGAGAACCGGCAGGCCTTCCTTGACCATGTCGGCGGTGAAGGTTGTGTACCAGAACATCTGCTGGGCAATCTCGCCCTGTGACGGGATCGGGCCTGACTCCGAGAACGTCATCCCCTGTGCGGCCGGCGGGGCGAACTTCTTCAGCCAGTCGATGTATTTCGTGACGGCATAGACCGATGCGGGACCGTTGGTGTCGCCGCCACGCGCAACGCACGAGCCGACCGGGCGCGAGGCGTCGTCGACGCGGATGCCCCACTCATCGACGGGGAAGCCATTGGGATGGCCGTTGGTCTTGTCGCCATTGCCGGCCATGGAGAGCCATGAGTCGGTGAAGCGCCAGCCGAGCGACGGGTCCTTCTTGCCGTAGTCCATGTGGCCGTACACTTTTTTCCCGTCGATCTCGCGACCGGTGAAGAATTCGGCGATGTCTTCGTAGGCGGACCAGTTGACCGGAACGCCGAGATCGTAGCCGTACTTCGCCTTGAAGTCGGCCTTGTTCTTCGCGTCGGTGAACCAGTCATAGCGGAACCAGTAGAGGTTCGCGAACTGCTGGTCGGGCAGCTGGTAGAGCTTGCCGTCGGGCGCGGTGGTGAAGCTGGCGCCAACAAAATCCGCGATGTCGAGCGTCGGGCTGGTGACAGGCTTGCCCTCGCCGGCCATCCAGTCGGTGAGGTTGCGGACTTGCTGGTAGCGCCAGTGCGTGCCGATCAGGTCGCTGTCGTTGATGTAGGCATCGTAGATGTTCTGACCCGATTGCATCTGCTGTTCGAGCTTGGCGACGACATCGCCCTCGCCGATCAGCTCGTGCGTGACCTTGATGCCGGTGATGGCGCTGAAGGCGGGCGCGAGGACGCGGGATTCATATTCGTGCGTCGAGATGTTCTCGGACACGACGGTGATTTCCATGCCCTGATAGGGGGCGGCAGCGGTGGCGAACCAGTTGAGCTCAGCCTCCTGCGCGGCGCGGTCGAGCGTGGACAGGTCCTTGATCTCGGCGTCGAGGAATTTTGCGATCTCGGCGCCTGCGTTGGGGTTGGGGTCCTTGGCTGCAACGGGTTGCTGGGGGCCGCAGGCGGCCAGCGCAATCGCAGACACCATGGCAAGCAGAAGCCCGCGCGGGCGCGTGACAGACATGAGTTCCTCCCTGACGAAGCTCTTGCGGCTTCGGACCTGTTTCGGCTCAAACAAACCGGAAAACCAGACCTGCGTAAACCACGGACGCCGCGGTGGCAAACCAGAGAGGCACGTCCTTGGGGACAAGTCCGATCCAGGCGAGGTGGATGAAGGCAGCGCCAAGCAGGGTGAGGAAGAAGCGGTCGCCGCGCTGGGTGGCGACGCCGAGGACGCCGATGCGCGGCTGGTTGTTGGGCGCGAGCTTCGTCAGGACGCCGAGCGTGACGAGGGAGAATGCGATGAAGCCGAAGAACAGCGCGGTCGGCAGCGTCCATCCCATCCAGGCAAAAGTCATGGCGACTTGCTCCGCAGGATTTTCGCGGCGGACGCCTGCATCAGGATGCCGAGCAGGATGGCGCCGACGCCTATGACGGCCGAGACGATCGCGCCGGGCCGCTGACCTAGGAAGTAGAAGACCATGGCCAGCCCGCCGCCGAACACCATCCCACCCATGACCAGCGCAAGGCCGGTCATGAACTGGCGCTGGCCGCGTTTCAGGCGGTCAGCGTCGGGCGTGGCGGCAGCGGGCTCAGCCGACATTCGTCAGCGCCGGTTCGCGCGGGCGTCGCGGATGCTGGTGAAGCCCCACCAGAACACGCCGGCGCCGACCAGCAGCGCAAGCCAGGACAGCGCACCGATCGGGCCGCCGAGAATTCCAAGCCACACGGCCTTGAGAACTGTTGAGAGGATGATGCCGATGCCGCCGAAGCCGACAAGGACGGCGCCGATCAGCGTCATCTGGCGGCCCTGAGCTTCCTTGCGTGCATGCGCGGC
>JBEIHO010000060.1:0-16956 GCA_040381215.1 Alphaproteobacteria bacterium
CGAAGCATCCGGCCTCGCGCGCCTGCTGCTTGGCAAGGACATTGGGCAACAGGGACACAGACTTGATATCGCAGCGAGCCCCGCGGATCTCGGGCGTGAGAAGCACCTTGACCCCATTCACCGCCAGACGGTCGTACCGGGCGAGGTCCAGGCTGCGAGCCGTGACAACGAGCGTCGGCGCAACCCCGGGCTCGGGGAACCCATGGTCCCGCCGGGCCTGCCCGCGCGTCACCTGGATATAGACCAGCCCATTCACGAGCCGGTTGCGCGCCGCAAGTTCACGCAGGATGACACAATGGGCCCTGCGCGACACCGGCATGGCGATCCGCAGGGCCGCAAGCGAACGCTCGAGCCGGTCGAGATGCGGCGCCTCGTCGATCAGGATGTGATCCCTGACGGCACACACCTCATAGACGCCGTCCGCAAACTGAAAGCCGCGATCCTCGACATGGACCGACGCCAGCGCATGGCGCACATAGCGCCCGTTGACATAGGCAAGACGCGTCATCGTCGGCTATCGACCCATCAGCTCATCAGATCGTCCGGCCGGCCGCCCGTGTTGATGCCCAGCGACTTCAGCTTCCGGTGCAGCGCCGACCGCTCCATGCCGATGAAGGCGGCCGTGCGCGAGATGTTGCCGCCGAAACGGTTGATCTGTGCCAGCAGGTATTCCTTCTCGAACATCTCGCGCGCGTCCCTGAGCGGCAGCGCGATGATCCGCTCGCTCCCGGCGCCCTGGCTGACAGCCGGGGTCGAGTTGCCGACATCCGACGGCAGGAGGTCGGCGCCGATCACGCCGTCCGGCGCATCCGCCGCAAGGATCATCAGACGCTCGATGTTGTTGCGCAGCTGGCGCACATTGCCCGGCCACGAATGGGCCTGCAGCGCCGCCATGGCATCCTCGCCGATCTTCTTCGACTGCAAGCCTGTCGACTGCGAGATCCGGTCCATGAAGTGACCCACCAGCAGCGGAATGTCCTCCCGCCTCTCGGCCAGCGAGGGCACCCGAACGCTCACCACGTTCAGGCGATGATAGAGGTCCTCGCGCAGGCGCCCATCCTGGATCTCGGTCCGCGGATCGGCCGAGCATGACGAGATCACGCGCACATCCACCTGGACCTTCTGGGAACCGCCGACGCGCTGGAAATTCTGCTCGACCAGAACGCGCAGGATCTTGCCCTGCGTTTCCAGCGGCATGTCTGGTGCTTCGTCGAGGAACAGCGTGCCGCCGTGGGCTTGTTCGAACAGGCCTACCTTGCGGCCCCCTTCGCTTGCACCCTCGACGCCGAACAGCTCGATCTCCATGCGCTCGGGCGCGATGGACGCACAATTGATCGCAATGAAGGGGTTGCGCTGGCGGCGCGACTTGGCGTGGATCAGCTGCGCCACGATTTCCTTGCCCGTTCCCGGCGCGCCGACGATCAGGATGCGGCTGTTGGTCGGCGAAATCTTCTCGATGTTCTGGCGCAACTGGTTGATGGCCTGGCTCTGGCCGATCAGGTCGAAATCGTCCCAGAGGCGGTCCTTGAGGTCCTCGTTCTCCCGCCGCAGGCGCTGCGCCTCAAGCGCTCTTTCCACCGTCAGCAGGATGCGGTCGGCCTTGAAGGGCTTCTCGACGAAGTCATAGGCGCCCTTGCGGATCGCGGTCACGGCCGTCTCGATGTTCCCGTGGCCCGAAATGACCAGCACAGGAAGGTCGGGATAGTCCTTCTTGATCTCGTCAAGCACCTGCAAGCCGTCGAGCCGGCTGCCTTGCAGCCAGATGTCGAGGATCACCAGGGCAGGACGACGCGCCCTGATCTCGCGCAGCGCACTGTCGCTGTCGCCGGCCGTCCGCGTGTTGTAGCCCTCGTCCGAGAGGATGCCCGACACCAGTTCCCTGATGTCGGCCTCGTCATCGACGATGAGGACATCGAGGGCCTGCAAATTGGCTGGTTTGCTCATTTTTATTCACCCGCAAGTTTCAACGCGCCGACAAGGCGCGGAAATGAAAGCCTGACCAGGGCACCGCTTTCGCGCAGCGCACCGGTCTCATCCGTCCTGGGAGCATCCTCGAGGGACAGCGATCCCTTGTGGTCCTCCATGATCTTCTTGACGATCGCGAGGCCAAGCCCCGTACCCTTCACCCGCTTGGTGACATAGGGCTCGGTCAGCCTGTTGCGATCTTCCTTCGGCAGGCCCGGGCCATTGTCGGCAACATCAACCGACACGCGCCCGCCCTCCTCGACGATGCGCACCTCGATCCGGCCGCCATCCGCCAGTTGTCCTTCGTCGCCGTCGATGCCGAACCGCGCCCGCACCGCCTCGCCAGCATTCTTCAGCACGTTCGTCAGCGCCTGGCTCACAAGGCGCCCGTCGCAATCGACAAGCACGGCCGTATCCGGGATCAGCATTGCATACGTGATCTGGGGGTTCGCCACCCGCTGCAGGAACACCGAGTGCTTGATCAATTCGCACATGTCTTCCTCGCCCATCACCGGTTGAGGCATGCGGGCAAAGGACGAGAACTCATCCACCATCCGCCCGATGTCGCCGACCTGCCGGATGATCGTCTGCGTGCACTGCTCGAAGATCTCCGGATCAGTCGAGATCTCCTTCTTGTACTTGCGCCGCAGGCGCTCGGCTGACAGCTGGATCGGCGTCAGCGGGTTCTTGATTTCATGCGCGATGCGCCGCGCGACATCGGCCCAAGCCGACGTGCGCTGGGCCGAGATCAGGTCCGTGATGTCATCGAAGGTCACGACATAGCCGGCCTCCTCCTCACCCGAACGCTCGCGCGTCACGGTAACATTCAGGTTGCGCGTCTTGCCCTCGCGCAGCACGTCGACATGCGCCTGCACGCGCCCCTCGGTGCTGCCCATGGCCTGCTGGATCAGGTCCTGGATCTCCGGGACAAGCGTCCCGAGATCGGCGCCGAAAAGCGCCTCGCGCGATGTGCTGAGAAGCGTCAGGGCTGAACGGTTGAAAACATCCGCCCGCCCTTGCCCATCGAGGCCGACGACCCCCGCCGAGACGCCCGAAAGGACCGCCTCGGTAAAGCGTGTCCGGTTTTCGGCCTGACGATGGGAATCGATCAGCTCGTTGCGCTGGCTCTGCAACTGGCTTGTCATGCGGTTGAAGGCGCGCCCGAGCGAGGCAAGCTCGTCATCGTCATCCGCCAGCGCCACGCGCGCGCTGAGATCGCCCTCCGACACGCGCTCCGAAGCGTTGATCAGCCGACCGATCGGCATGACGATGCGGTTGGCCGTTCCAAGCCCGATCCAGATGGCGATGAACAGCAGCACGCAGGCCACGATCCCGTACATCATGATGAACGTCAGCTGGACGTCGTCACGCTCCTGTTCCAGCCGCTTGTAGTTGGTCACCACCTGCTCTGTGTTGCGCTGGTACTCGAGGATCTGCGGATTGACCCCGCGGGATATCACGAGGAAGAGTTGCTTGTCCGGCCCCAGGCTCAGGTCAAGCTGGGCAATGCCGCGAACCCTCGCCTTCTCCACGTCCGTATCGATGTAGATATCGGTCCGCGCGCGGCTGATCTCGTCGATCGTCGGCGGATCGACACCGCCCGACCCCAGCACGTCAGACGTGCTGGTCAGTTCAGTGATCGACGGGTTGAAAGACGTGCCCGAAACCTCGAACACCTTCACGTCGGCCCCAAGCCGGGTGGACAGCGCCTCGACATACTTCCCGAAGCGCCCGGTAACGACATCGATCGGCGTCAGGACATTCAGGTTCGATGCGCCGTAAAGAACCTCATTGCGCAGCTTTCCATTGTACTCGTCGACATAGGCATTGGTGACGGCCAGCGAATTGTCGACCACCGACTTCACGCCGCTGCTGAACCACGCTTCCATGGCAAGGTTGATCGTGACCGCCGCCGCACCTGCGGTCATGATCACAGGCACCACCGCGATGAGGCTGAAGATCGTCACAAGACGCCCGTGCAGCCGCGCTGCTGCATGGCCTGAGCGCCGCGCCTGCCACAGCTGGACCAGTCGGCCGACGACCAAGGCTGCAAGGGCAAAGAACAGGAACGCAAGCAGCAGCGTGAGATAGACGCGCACTTCCTGCGTCGGCTCGATGCTCGTTGAACCTGTCAGCACCAGATAGGTGAACACCACCGCCAGGCCCGACAGCGCCAGCAGCGAATAGGTCGGCCATGACGTGCGGGCGACCCAGAACAGGTTCCGCTGCAGCCAGTCATACTGATGCTCTGGTTTGCCCGATGGGGACATTTTGGGAGCCCAGGCCCTACCGAAAGAGTGGATCGTGTCGTTCAGGTCACGCAGACTATCTGCAACAACTGGGTGGCTTTCTTGTGCCAATGTACCAATTTGACGACAGTGTTGCAGATTTCCGTTGCGCGATTACATCACTTCACCCGCGCTGGACCTGAATGTCAAGGCTCCGAATTTTCGACCGCAGCGTATTTCTGTTTACCCCTAATATCTCCGCGGCTTTGATCTGGTTGCCCCTGGTAACCGCGAGGCACTTCTGGATCAGGGGGCGCTCGACCTCCCGGATGACCCGATCATGCAACCCAGGATCGGGCGATTGCCCGCCCAGCTTGGCAAATTGCTCGCTCAGGTAGGTCTCGACGAAGCCCGCCAGCGTGACGTCGGCATCGCCTGGACGCCTCAAGGGCGTCGCCGGCTTGGGCTCAAGCAGGACCCCGGCGACCATTTGTTGCGTGATCACCGGCTCGGCGTGGATGGCCAGCAGGCGCTGGATCAGGTTCTCAAGCTCGCGAACATTGCCGGGCCACGCATGCCGGCGAAGCATTTCCAGCGCCTCGGGATCGATCGATCGCAGGGGCTGCCCCTGTCGCTCGGCATCCAGGAAGAAGTGCTGCACAAGCTCGGCCACGTCCTCCGGTCGCTCGCGCATCGGCGGCATGCGCACGGGCACCACGTTGAGGCGGAAGAAAAGGTCTTCCCGGAAGTCTCCCTGTTCGATCAGCTTGCGCAGGTCACGATGCGTCGAGGCGATCACCCGCACCGACGCCTTTGTTGCAGATGAGGGCTGGCGCATGTCGATGTCCTGCAGCAGCCGGACCATGCGTGTCTGGACATCGGCAGACCAATCCCCGATCTCGTCGAGGAACAGCGTGCCGCCTTCGGCCTGCCGCACCAGGTCGCGCGCCGTCGCGTCGCCCTCGAGCGCCGTGGCACCGGCCACGACGAAGGCGCGCCCTGCGCGGGTACCAAACTCGTGGAGCACGCGCGCAACCAGTTCCTTGCCAGTGCCGGATTCGCCCGAAATAAGCACGGTCAGGTCCGACTGCGTCAGCCGCGCAATGACCCGATAGATCTCCTGCATGACCGGCGAGCGCCCGACGATCGGCAACTCGGCCCCGGGTGCGGCTCGCCCGTCCTGCCGTGCCGGCTTGCGCGACTGGATCGCGCGGCGGACGGTATTGACCATCTCGTTCAGGTCGAAGGGCTTGGGGAAATACTCGAAGGCCCCGCATTCCGTGGCATTGATGGCCGTCATGAGCGTGTTCTGCGCGCTCATCACGATGATCGGCAGGTCCGGCCGCTGCTTCTTCAGTTTCGGCAGCAGGTCAAAGGCGTTTTCGTCGGGCATGACGACATCCGTGATGACGATGTCGCCCTCGCCGGCCGCAGCCCAGCGCCACAACGTGGCTGCGTTTCCGGTCGTCCGTACCAGGAAGCCCGCGCGCATGAGCGCGTGGTTCAGCACGGTCCGGATGGACGCATCGTCATCGGCAACGATGACTGTACCATGGTTCATGGCCTCTTCTCCTGAACGGATCTGTACATCGGCAGGCGGCATCGGAAGATCGTGCGCCGTGGCTCGGACTCGCACTCGATCGTGCCCCCGTGGTCGCTGATGATCTTCGAGACGATGGCAAGGCCAAGCCCCTGCCCCTTTGGCTTGCTTGTCACGAAGGGCTCGAACAGTGTTTGCCGCACCGCCTCGGGGATCCCCGGCCCGTTGTCCTTGACCGAGATCTCGAGGGGCAGCGAGGTGCGCACACGCCGTTCGCCAAGGGCAAGATGAACGCCTGCCCGGTAAGAGGTCTGCAGCACGATCTCGCCGTCGGTCTGCCCCGCCAACGCGTCGGCGGCATTCTTGACCAGGTTCAGGAATACCTGCACCAGCCGGTCGCGGTCACCGGCAACGGCTGGCAGCGAGGGGTCATATCCCTCGACGAAATGAACGGCCTTGGCAAAGCTCGACAGGCCCAGTCGCTTCACGTGGTCAAGGACCTCGTGAATGTTCACCGGCTGCGGCTCGAGTTGTCGCTGGTCAGTGAAGATCTCTGTGCGGTCGACAAGGTTGCGGATGCGCTCGGTCTCTTCGCAGATGAGCCGCGTGAGCGACCTGTCCGCTTCCGAGGCATTCTGCTCGATCAGTTGCGCGGCCCCCTTGATGCCGGCCAGCGGGTTCTTGATCTCGTGCGCCAGGATTGCAGCCATGCTCGCAACCGAGTTGCCAAGCGACTTCTGGTTCATGTGCCGGTCGATCTTCATCGCCGTCGATCGCTCCTGCAGCACGACCAGTACCGCATCGGGCAGGTCCGTGACCGGCGTGACGGTGGCATCGACCATGCGCTCGCCCAGACGGGGCAGCAGGATCGGGATCCCGAAAACGCTCGCGGGCACCCCACGGCTCTGGGCTTGCTCAACGAGGTGCAGGAGCGGGCTCTCGGGCGCGAGGAACCTGTCGAAGGGTTGCCGCTTGAGCAATGCGGCGCTGGTGTCGAAGAATTGCTCGGCAGCGGGGTTCGCAAACGCCACGCGGTCCTTCTGGCGAATGCAGACGATGGGATGGGGCAGCGAGCTCAGGAGGGCTTCATGCAGCTGCAGCGTTGCTTCAGCCGCTGTTCCGCCGACCGGGCTCATGCTGCCGCCGCAAGTTCATGGCCCAGCGCAAGCTGCGCCAGCACGGGCTCCGCATCGCCACTGCGCACAAGCCGGTCACGCAGCGACGGCGCCAGCCCCATCTGTTCCGCATACCAGGACAGGTGCTTGCGCACGACCCGTCGTCCCAGCTCTTCACCGTAATGCGCGATCGAATGACGGTATTGGTCGAGTGCGCACGACCAGGCATCCCGCGCGGCTGGGTCATCCCGCACCGGGGCCCCGTCAATCGCATCCTGCATCTGCATAAGCCGCCAGGGCGCGCCGCAGGCGCCGCGTCCGACCAGAACGCCATCGGCGCCCGTGATCGCCAGGATCTGCCGCGCGTCATCGGGCGTCTTCACATCGCCATTCGCAAGCACGGGAATGCCGACCGCGCACTTGACGTCGGCGATCCGCGACCAGTCCGCCTTTCCCTCATAGAACTGACAGCGCGTGCGGCCATGCACGCTGACGCCCTGCACCCCGCACCCTTCAAGCCGGCGCGCCAGCTCAGGCGCCGTGATCGAGCTGTCATCCCAGCCCAGCCGCATCTTGACCGTCACCGGCAGGCGCACGGCGTTGACAACCGCAGAGGCAATCGCCGCCGCCAGGTCGGGTTCGCGCATCAGCGCCGACCCGCAGGAGCCGCCCACCACCTTCTTGGCCGGGCAACCCATGTTGATGTCGATGAGGCTTGCGCCCTCACCTTCGGCAATGCGGGCGGCCTCGCCCATGCTTTCGACGTCGCGCCCGGCAAGCTGGATCCCGAAAGGGTGCGCGTCGGTGTCCGACTTCAGCCGCAGCAACGCAGTACGGCGGTCGCGCAGCAACTCGCGGCTGGCAACCATTTCGGAGAACACGAATGTCGGGCCGAAGCGCCGCACGGCCGCGCGAAACGGCGCATCCGTGACCCCCGCCATGGGCGCCAGGACGATCTTGGGTTTCTGGCCGTGGATCTCGGCGATGCCCATTAATTATGCACTTCGGATTTGCCCAACAATAAGTCAGGCTAGCGTGCAGCGTCGCTGTCTGGCAAGCAGTTTTTGCTCATCACGGGAATCGCAGACCGGCACCGATGCCAACACATCACAAATGCATCGCCATCATCGTTGCCGCCGGCCAGGGATCACGGGCGGGCGACGGCCTGCCAAAGCAGTACCGGCCCGTCGGCACCAAGCCCGCGCTGCGCTGGTCGCTCGACGCATTTCTGGGCCACAAGGACATCGACCAGGTGCAGGTCGTCATCGCACCCGAACACGCCAGCCTCTACGCAAGCACGGTCGAGGGTCTCGATCTCCTGCCTGTCGTGAACGGTGGCGCAACTCGGCAAGCCTCGGTCTATCGCGCCCTGATGGCCCTCAGGGAGCATCATCCCCGGACCGTGCTCATCCACGACGCGGCGCGCCCGTTTGTCTCCAGCCAGATCATAGCCGACGTCTGCGCCTCGCTGGCCGACAATGAAGGCGCCCTGCCGGTACTCCCTGTTGCCGACACCTTGAAGCAGGTGGTCGACGGACGCGTGGCACGCACACTGCCACGCGCGGGCGTCTTCAACGCCCAGACCCCGCAAGGCTTTCACTTCGACAAGATCATCGCCGCCCATGAAGCAGCCGATGGCCAGGACTTCACCGACGATGCGGCCATCGCCGAGGCGGCAGGCCTGCGCGTCGCCGTGGTTCCCGGGGCCCGCATGAATTTCAAGCTGACGACGCAGGAGGACTTCGTGGCCGCCGAGCAGTTGCTGTCATCCACGCAATACCCGCGCATCGGGTCCGGCTTCGACGTGCACCGCTTCTGCGCGGGCGACCACGTCTGGCTCTGTGGCGTACGCGTGCCGCACGACCATGGCCTCGAAGGCCATTCCGATGCCGATGTCGGTTTGCACGCGCTGACCGACGCGATCCTGGGCGCTGCCGCCATGGGCGATATCGGCCAGCACTTCCCGCCGACCGACCCGCGCTGGAAGGGCGCCGCCTCGGACCAGTTCCTTGCGCATGCAGCCTCGCTGGTGCGCGCCCGCGGCGGACGCCTCGGAAATGTCGACGTCACGATCATCTGCGAGCGCCCCAAGGTGTCGCCGCACCGCGAGGCGATGATCGCCCGCATCGCGTCCATCCTCGACCTCGACGCCGCGCGCATCAGCGTGAAGGCAACCACGACCGAAGGCCTCGGGTTCACAGGCCGGCGCGAAGGCATCGCCGCAGAGGCGACAGCCATGGTCTTCATGCCATGATCACGCCGCTCGCCATCGCCTCCCTGCCCGCTGGCCGCAGCCTGCGCGAGCCCATGACAGCCATCACCACCTTCTTTGGGGTTGGCCTGCTGCCGCTGGCTCCCGGCAGCTGGGGATCCCTTGCAGCCTTGCCGCTGGGCGTGGTCATCGCGTGGATGGGAAGTTGGCCGCTGCTCCTGGTTGCCGCAGCCATCGCAACGATTGCCGGCGTGATCGCGACCGACGCCTATGTGAAAGCGACCGGCCGCGAGGACCCCCCGGAAGCCGTGATCGACGAAGTCGCAACGCAGTGGATGGTCATGGCCTTCGTGCCCCTCACCCTGTCGGGGCTTGTCTGGGCATTCTTGATCTTCCGGCTCTGCGACACGCTGAAGCCCTGGCCTGCCAGCTGGGCCGACAACGAGGTCGAAGGTGGGTTTGGCGTCATGCTCGACGATTTCATCGCCGGCCTCTATGCCATCTTGCTTCTGCTGGTGCTCAATGGGCTCGGATGGGTCTGACATGACAGGCAGCGACGATCTCTCCGCCCTCGCCGCACAAGTGCTTCAGGAAGCGCGCACGCGCGGCCTGCGCATCGTGACGGCCGAAAGCTGCACCGGCGGCATGGTCAGCGCCGCACTGACCGATATTGCCGGCTCCTCCGATGTCTTCGAACGCGGCTTCATTACCTATTCGAACGAGGCCAAGCAGGAATTGCTGGGCGTGCCCGCCCAGATGATCGGCACGCACGGCGCCGTTTCAAGCCAGACCGCTGCCGCATTGGCCATGGGCGCGCTGGAACGTTCTCGCGCCGACATCGCCGTCTCGATCACGGGCATTGCCGGTCCCGGCGGCGGATCCGCGCACAAGCCCATTGGCCTCGTTCACTTCGCAATCGCAGCCCGCGGCCGAGCCCCGCGCACGCGCCAGGAAAATTTCACCGAAATTGGTCGCCACGCCATCCGCATCGCGGCCACGCGGGTTGCACTGCAGATGCTGCTCGACGCGATCAGGGCGTGACGGCCGGCCCGTAAAGCTTGTGCGCGCGCTGCTCGAAGGATTCCGTCATCTTCCGGATCGCCTTCGTGAACATCCCGCTGATGAGCGCCTCGAGCGTCTTGCTGCGGAACCGGAAATCGATGTCGAAGTCGACATCGCAACCGTTCTCGACCGGCAGGAACTGCCAGCGATTGGTCAGGTGCGCGAACGGCCCTTCGAGATACTCGATCACGATTGTCCGCCCCTCCGGATCGAGATTGACGCGGCTTGTGTATTGCTCGCGAAACGCAGCAAAGGCGGCGATCAGGTCGGCCGTGAACGCCCGCTCTTCGCGCGACCGGATGCGCGTGGCCACGCACCACGGAAGGAATTCCGGATAGCGCTCGACATCGGCGACCAGCGCGAACATCTGCTCGGGCGTGAAGGGAACGCGCCGCGTCTCACGATGCCGAGGCAACGGGCCCGACCTTCAGCTGCGCCAGCCGCGCCGCCCGCAGCTTTTCGAAATCGTCGCCTGCCAGGTAGGAAGACCGCGTCAGCGGCGTCGCTGCAACCATCAGGAACCCCTTGGCCCGCGCCACCGCCGCCAGGCCTTCGAACTCCTCCGGCGTCCAGAACCGGTCGATCGCCGCATGGCGCGGCGAGGGCTGCAGGTACTGACCGATCGTGATGAAATCGACACCCGCGGCCCGCAGGTCGTCCATGACCTGCATGATCTCCTCGCGCGTCTCGCCAAGCCCCACCATCAGGCCGGACTTCGTGAACGTCGCCGCATCGATCTCCTTGGCCTGCTGCAGAAGCCTGAGGCTCGCGAAATAGCGCGCGCCCGGCCGGATCTTCAGGTAGAGCCGCGGCACCGTCTCGAGATTGTGGTTGAACACATCCGGCTGCGCCTCGATCACGACCTCAAGCGCACCGGGCTTGCGCAGGAAGTCCGGCGTCAGCACTTCGATGGTCGTCGCAGGAGACGCCGCACGGATCGCGCGGATCGTCTGCGCAAAGTGCGTGGCGCCGCCGTCATCAAGGTCATCGCGATCCACCGACGTGATCACCACGTGCTCGAGCCCGAGCTGGGCCACTGCATCCGCCACCTTCTGTGGCTCGCCGCTGTCGAGCGTCCCGGGCATGCCCGTCTTCACGTCGCAGAACGCGCACGCGCGCGTGCAGGTGTCGCCCATGATCATGAAGGTCGCGTGCTTCTTCGACCAGCACTCGCCGATGTTCGGGCAGCCCGCCTCCTCGCAGACCGTGTGCAGCCCGTGCGCCTTCACGATGGCTTTGGTCTCGGAAAACACTTTCGAGCCAGGGGCTTTCACGCGGATCCAGTCCGGCTTGCGCTGGATGGGATTTACCGGCCGCTCCCTTTTTTCAGGGTGCCTCAGTGCGCGGAGATCCTTGGTATTCTGGTCGAAAACGGTGGGCATGGCGCAACATATAATCCGGAAAGACGGGAATCACATCCCGCCCAATTCTTGTGATGGGCGAATTCCGTTAATTTCAAGGGGCGGATTCGCAGGAAAATTTCCGCGAAACTAACCCAAGGCTTGATTGAGACTTGGGCAATGTTACCCTATTTGAAATAAAACGTGAGCGGCAAAACACCGCTGTGGAGGAAAACTGATGACGGTTCCTGCATTCCAGACGGAATCCATTCGTGCTCCCTTTGACATCAAGCGCACGCAGCGGTCCCTGATCTCGGCCCTCGTCGAGGCGCGCAGCCGCTTCGGCGGCAAGACCATCGCCATCTGGGACGCCGACGACCGGCAGCTCTCGTATGACGAGATCGTTCGCGCGTCCTTCGCCCTGGGCAGCGCGATGCGCAAATATGCCAAGCCGAAGGAGAGTGTCGGCATCATGCTGCCCACAGGCGTCGGCGCCGTGCTCGCGTTCTTCGCGATCCACGCCTTCGGCCGCGTCCCCGCAATGCTGAACTTCACCTCGGGCGCGCGCAACCTCAAGGCCGCCTGCGCCGCCGGCGAGGTCAAGGTCATCGCCACCGCCCGCCGCTTCGTGGAACTTGCCAAGCTCGAGCCGCTCATCGAGGAACTGTCGACCGTTGCCCGCATCGTCTATCTCGAGGACGTGCGCGAGAACCTCTCGATCGTCGACAAGGTCGCCGCCGTGGTCGGCTCGCTGATGCCCGCCTGGGTCTTCGAGAAGTGGCCGCATCACGACGAGACCGCCGTCATCCTGTTCACCTCGGGAACCGAGGGCGACCCCAAGGGCGTGGTGCTCAGCCATGCCAACGTGCTCGCCAACATCGAGCAGGTGCGCGCCCACATCGACCTCTACCCAAAGACCGATGTGCTGTTCAATCCGCTCCCGACCTTCCACTGCTTCGGCCTGACGGTCGGCAGCCTCCTGCCGCTCTTCATCGGCGTGAAGACGGTCTGCCACCCCTCGCCCCTGCACGTGAAGGAAATCACCAAGCGGGTACGCCAGACCAAGGCGACCATCCTCATGGCGACCGACACCTTCATCTCGCAATACGCCCGCGCCAGCGACGAGGGCGACCTCGCCTCGCTGCGGCTGGCCGTCTGCGGTGCCGAGCGCGTGCGCGACGAGACCCGCGCCCTGCTGCGCCGCCGCTGCAACATGGAGATCCTCGAGGGCTACGGCGTGACCGAGGCCGCCCCCGTCGTCGCCGCCAACCAGCCCGGCGCCAACAAGCTTGGCACGGTCGGCAAGCTGATGGCCGGCATGGAATACAAGCTCGAGCCCGTCGAAGGCATCCCCAATGCCGGGCGCCTGTTCGTGCGCGGCCCCAACGTCATGAAGGGCTATCTCAAGCCCGACCAGCCTGGCGTCCTTCTTCCGCTGGCCGATGGCTGGCATGACACCGGTGACGTCGTCGCCATCGACGACGAGGGCTTCATCGCCATCCGCGGCCGCGTCAAGCGCTTCGCCAAGATCGGCGGCGAAATGGTCTCGCTGGCCGTCGTCGAGAACTGCGCATCGGCCCTGTGGCCCGACAACATGCACGCAGCCGTCGCCATGCCCGACGGCCGCAAGGGCGAGCAGATCGTCCTGCTCTCCGACGCCAAGGGCGCCAACCGGGCCGAGATCGTGGCCTGGGCCCAGAACCACGGCGTCCCCGAGCTCTCGGTCCCGCGGCGCGTCTTTGTCGTCGACCAGGTTCCGGTCCTCGGCACCGGCAAGACCGATTACGGAACCGTCGCCCGCGTCGCCCGCGAGAGCCTCGCCGCCATCGAGGCCAAGGCCGCCGAATAACAACCCGCGCCTCAAGCCGCGCAAAAAACAGGGACCCTGCACAAACATTGTGCAGGGTCTTTTGTTGACGCGATCATCGCTGCAGCGTCATCTGAGCGCCCACCCACGCACAAATCAAGCAATGGACGCCCGCACACACCTCGCTACCGAACAGCCCGCTCGATCCCGCCCGGGCCATGACCGCCCGCTCCTCGACTACGCGCTCGGCCGCCCCTATGACGAGATGTTCGAGGCGGATGGAACGCCCCGCGCCCACGCCGCCGCGCTGCTCGACACGCTGACAGGCCTTCCGCCCGAGGAGCTCGTGCGTCGCCAGCAGGCCTGCGAGCAATCCTTCCTCCACCAGGGCATCACCTTCACGGTCTATGGCCACGAGGACGCGACCGAGAAGATCATCCCGACCGATCTCCTGCCCCGCATCATTCCCGGCCGCGAGTGGGACCGCCTCGAGGCCGGGCTTCGCCAGCGCCTGACTGCGCTCAACCTGTTCCTCAAGGATGTCTACAACGATGGCCGCATCCTGAACGCAGGCGTCGTGCCCCGCGACCTCGTCTACGGATCCAAGCACTATCTGCGCCAGATGCGCGGCGTTCCGGTGCCGCTCGACGCCTATGTGAATGTCTGCGGCACCGACATCATCCGCGGCGAGGATGGCGGCCTGCTGGTGCTGGAAGACAATCTGCGTGTTCCCTCGGGCGTGTCCTACATGCTGGCCAACCGCGAGGTGGTCAAGCGCGCCTTCCCCGACCTCTACCGCGCCTGCAGCGTGCGCCCGATCGAGCATTATGGACAGGAATTGCTGGCCACCCTGCGCGAGCTTGCCATCGGCTTCCGCGACGACCCGCGCATCGTGCTCCTCACGCCGGGCATCTTCAATTCCGCCTATTACGAGCACGCCTTCCTCGCCCGCCAGATGGGCATCGACCTCGTCGAGGGCCGCGACCTTCTCGTGCACGACAACATGGTCTACATGCGCACGACCTCGGGCGTGAAGCGCGTCGACGTCATCTACCGGCGCATCGACGATGACTTCATCGACCCCCTCGCCTTCCGCAGGGACTCCGCCCTCGGTGTCCCCGGCCTGATGAACGCCTATCGGGCCGGCAACGTCGTCATCGCCAACACCATCGGCACCGGGGTGGCCGACGACAAGGCCGTCTATTCCTATGTCCCCGAAATCATCCGCTATTACCTGGGCGAGGAACCGCTCCTGCCGATCGTCGAGACCTTCCGCTGCCGCGAACCCGCGGCCCTGTCGCATGTCCTGGCCAACCTCGACACGCTGGTCGTCAAGGCCGTCGGCGAGAGCGGTGGCTACGGCATGCTGGTCGGCCCGCACGCGACCGCAGCCGAACGCGAGGCCTTCGGTGCCAAGGTCCGCGCCAACCCCGACAACTACATCGCCCAGCCCACGATCCAGCTCTCGACCTCGCCCTGCCTGGTCGGCACCGGCATCGAGGCGCGCCATGTCGACCTCAGGCCCTATATCCTGACCGGCCGCAACACGCGCCTGGTCCCGGGCGCCCTCACGCGCGTGGCGCTCAAGCGCGGCAGCCTCGTCGTCAATTCGAGCCAGGGCGGCGGCTCGAAGGACACCTGGGTCGTCGGATGAGGGAGCCCAAGCCATGATGGACACCGGCATGCTCTCGCGGGTCGCAGACTCGCTTTACTGGATGGCCCGCTACCTCGAGCGCGCCGAGCACACCGCCCGCATCCTCGCGGTCAAGCTCGAGGCCATTCTCGACCAGACCCCCGAGGACGCCGCCCAGTCCTGGCTGCGCGTTTCAGGCGCTCTCGCCTGGCCGATGACACCGCTTGCCGACAGCCAGCGTGCAGGCCTTGCCCGCACCTTCACGCTCGACCGCGCCCACCCCTCGAGCATCGTCACCTCCATCCGCCTGGCGCGCGACAATGCCCGACAGGTGCGCGAGATGATCTCGACCGAGATGTGGGCCCAGCTCAACCGCCTCTACCTGCGCGTCAACGCAGCCACCTTCGAGCACGACTGGAACCGCCAGCAGGTCGCCGTGCTGCGCAGCCTGTGCGACGAGATGCTTCTGTTTGCCGGCATCACGGATTCCACCATGCGCCACGGCGAGGGCTGGCACTTCATCCAGCTCGGGCGCCACATCGAGCGCGCGCAGCTCGTCAGCCGTCTGCTAGACCTGCATTTCGGCGCCCTGCCCGCTGATGTGCCCCAGGACCTGCGGCCGCCGCAATATGCCGACTGGATCACGCTGCTGAAGCAGTGCACGGCCTTCGAGGCCTATTGCAAGGTCTACAAGGCCGACGTCGAGCCCAAGCGCATTGCCGAGTTCCTGATCTTCGATCCGCAGTTCCCCCACTCGATCCGCTTCGCGGTCGACCGCGTGCAGGAGGAACTGGGCCTCCTGGGCGCCGGCGGCGTTGCCGGCAAGCGCGCCGTCGCCGAACGCCAGGCCGGTCGCCTGAAGGCAAGCCTCGACTATGGCCAGGTCGATGAATTGCTCGCAGGCGACATCGACGGCTTCCTGCGCTCGATCCAGACGGGTTGCAAGTCGATCCACCAATCGGTCTACGACGCCTTCATCGGCTACAGCGTCGACGAACTCCTGCCGGGTTAGCTCTCCATGTTCTATTCGATCCGCCACCTGACCCGGTACCGCTACGATGCTCCCGTCCGCGAGAGCATCATGCAGCTCTACATGCAGCCAAAGACCGACACCTCCCAGCGCCTGCGCTCGTTCCAGGTGGCAACCACGCCGCGCGCGGCCCTGCAGGCCTACACCGATCATTTCGGCAACGCCGTCTATCACTTCGATGTGCCGGGCACCCACGCCGAGCTGCTGGTTGAAGTCGAGGCCCAGGTCGAGGTCATTCCCGTTCCGGCCCCGCCCGAATTCGTCGACGAAAGCGCCTGGCAGAGGCTCGCCGCCGACCAGACGCGCCACGAGCATTTCGACATGCTCGCCCCGCACGGATTTGCCACCCCGACGCCGACCCTCGAGGCCTTCCTGCGCGAGACCGGCATCGCCCGCACCGCCGATCCCATGTCAACGCTGCGGCGCCTGAACCGCACGCTGTTCGAGGCGTTTTCCTACGCGCCCGAGGAGACCGAGGTGGACTCCCCCATCGACGTCGCCCTGGTGAAGCGCAAGGGCGTCTGCCAGGACTTCACGCACATCATGCTGGCAACGGCGCGGCTCTGGGGCATCCCGGCGCGCTATGTGTCGGGCTATCTCTATACCAAGCGCGACGCCGGCGATCGTTCCGCCGCCGACGCGACCCATGCCTGGATGGAAGGCCTCGTGCCGGGCCATGGCTGGGTCGGGTTCGATCCGACCAACAACGTGCTCGCAGGCGAACGTCACATCCGGGTTGCGATCGGCCGCGACTATGACGACGTGCCGCCCGCCCGCGGCATCTACAAGGGCCCCGCCAATTCGGAACTGGCCGTGGCGGTCACGGTATCACCCTCGCAATCACCTCGCCGCCAGGACGACTTCCTGCGCGTCGTGCGCACCGTCACGCGGGCCTCAAGCCCGGGGGCTGCCTCCGCCATCGATATGCAGCAGCAACAGCAGCAGCAATAGCGGGCCTCACCCGTGGGCGGTGAACAGATAGGCCAGATAGGCGCCATAGCCTGCCAGCAGCACGAGGCCATAG
>JBEIHO010000061.1:0-16561 GCA_040381215.1 Alphaproteobacteria bacterium
GGGTCTTCTGCGGATGACGCAGTGCCATGAGCTGGGCGATCATGCCGCCCATGGAGGCACCCGAGACATGGACCGAGGTGAAGCCCAGCGCCTGAACGAGGGCGGCGGCGTCATCGGCCATGTCGTCGAGCGTGTAGGGCACGTCGGGCTTGCGGCCCTCGGCAATGGCTTTCGCGTTCGCCGCGTGGTCGGGGATGATCCCGTGGAACTTCTGGCTGAGACCCACGTCGCGGTTGTCGAAGCGGATGACACGGAAGCCGCGGTCGGCGAACCTGCGGTGATAGGCATCAGGCCACGATGTCATCTGCGTGCCGAAGCCCTGGATGATGATCAGTGGGCTTCCATCTTCCGGGCCCGACATTTCGTAGCAGATGTCGATGCCGTTGGCGCGGATCATGCTGGCCATGGGCTTTGCTTCCTTGCTCAGGCGCGACCGTCGACTTCGCTGACGAAGCCGCCGATCTCGCGCAGGTAGACCGGGACCAGCTTCGATGTGAAATCGTGGCCCATGCCTTCGATGATCTTCAGGCGCGCGCGGGGGATCGACGCCGCCGTGTCCTTTCCTCCGGCCACGTTGACCAGCGGATCGCCGGCGCCGTGGATGACGAGCGCGGGCAGCTTCACGCCAGCGAGCATCTCGTGGCGCGGCGGCGAGGCGAGAATGCCGACGAGCTGTCGGGCGATGCCAGGCGGGTGGTAGGGGGCGCGGTCAACGATGCTGACGGCGATGCGGCGCAGCTCGTCGTCGTCTGCTGCGTAGGGCTCCTGGCTGCCGATGATGCGCCAGACCTTCATCGTATGGGCGATGCGGGCGTCGCGCTCGGCGGGCGCGGGCTGGGTCAGCACGGCCATGGCCTCGGGGCTGGAAGGCGGCAGGTCGCGCCGGCCCGTGGTTGACATGATCGAGGTCAGGCTCAGCGCCCTGTCGGGATGGCGGATGGCGACAAGCTGGGCGATCATGCCGCCCATCGAGGCGCCGACGATGTGGGCCTTGCCCACGCCCAGCGCGTCCAGAACACCGACAGAATCGGTTGCGAAGTCATCCAGCGTGTAGGGCGCCGTGACCGGCTGGCCTGAGGCGGCCTTCATGAAGGCCTCCATCACGTTGACCTCGCCCAGGTGGTCGAGCTTGTCGGACAGGCCGATGTCACGGTTGTCGAAGCGGATGACCTGGTAGCCGCGATCGGCCAGGCCCGTGCAGAGGGCCTCGGGCCACATGGTCATCTGGGCGGAAAATCCCATGATCAGCAGGATCGCGGGGTCATTGCGACTGCCGAAGGTCTCGTATTCGAGGTTCAGTCCGTTTGCCTTGAGACGGGCCATGATGTCAGTTCCGTTAATTGCGATGGCGGGGACCCTAGCAGGGTGAGAGGGGAAGGCAAGCACCCTGCCCCCGCAACATCAGCGTTCAGATTGCCGGAAGTCTGCCGTTGACTTTGGCGCAGGCAAGGGGATGCTTGCGTCCCGAACCGCGAAGGCCCCCGAACTCCTGTCATGAAACGCAAATTCAGAGATCTCGGCTCTCAACTGTTCGACATTGCGATCATCGGCGGTGGCATCACCGGCTCGTGCATTGCGCGGGATGCCGCGCGACGCGGGCTCAGCGTCGCGCTGGTTGAAAAGGGTGATTTCAGCTGCGGCACCAGCGCTGGCTCGACGAAGCTGGTGCATGGCGGGCTTCGTTACCTGAAATCGCTGGAACTGAGGTTGATCCGCGAGTCCCTGCGGGAACGCCGCGTGTGGGAGCGCATTGCGCCGCACATGGTGTATCCGATGCCGTTTCTGCTGCCCCTCAAGGCACCAGCCGACCGATGGGTCATTGGTACAGGGCTCACGCTCTACGACCTGTTGTCGTTTGACCGCAATTGGCTTGACGATGCGGACCAGCGCATCCCGGCGCACCGCTCGCTTACAGCCGCGGAGGCGCGCGCGCTCGAGCCGTCCCTCGAGGCGGCCCCCTTCGACAGTGCGATGCTGTACTACGACTGCCAGATGTACTCGCCCGAACGCCTGGGGCTCGAGTGCATCATGGACGCCGTCGCGCACGGCGCTGTCGTCGCCAACCATGCGCAGGCCATCGGTTTCGAGCGCAAGGGCAGCACGATCCATGGCGTTCGCGTCAAGGACAGGCTTGACGGCTCGGAGACGACGGTCCGGTGCAAGCTTGCGATCAACGCGGCGGGGCCTTGGGCTGATCGCCTGCTCGAGCTTCTCGATGGCGGTGGCGCACAGTCACACAAGCTGATCCGCTCGAAGGGCATTCACGTCATTACCCGGCCGCTGACACAACGGCATGCCCTCGCGGTCAGCCAGAAGGGCGGGCATTTCTTCATCGTGCCGTGGCGTGAACATTCGATCGTCGGGACGACCGACACGGTCTTCACGGATGAGCCTGATGCCCTGCGCGTCTCGGGCGAGGAGGTCGCGTCCTTCCTGTCGTTCGTCAACGAGGGATTGCCGGGCCTTGATCTGGGGCTTGACGATGTTTGTCATGCCTATGCGGGGCTGCGTCCCCTCGTCGATGATGGTGCGACGAGCAGCTACAATGCCAGCCGAAAGGCCGAGATCGTCGACCACGGCGCCGAGGGCGGACCTGCGAACCTCGTTTCCACGATCGGCGGCAAGTGGACAACGTCGCGACAGATTGCCGAGACCTGCGTCGATCTTGTGGCGCGCAAGCTGCAAGCAGACAGCAAACGCTGCGACACGGCTGATGCGCCGCTGCCGGGCGCTGCCGGGAACCACAAGTCCAAGGTCGCGCAATTGACCAGCGAAAGGCGCGACCTGTCGGCATCAACGGCTGAAACGCTTGCACGGAATTATGGCGCCATGGCGGGCGCCGTTCTGGCGCACGCCTCGAGCGATGCGTCGCTGCTGAGGACTGTCGCGCAGCGGCTTCCGGATATTGCGGCGCAAGTCGTGCATGCGGTTCGTGCAGAAATGGCGTGCACGCTCGAGGATGTGGTGTTCCGACGGACGGGGCTTGGAACACTCGGCCCGCTCGAACCCTCGGCGGTGTCCGCGATCGCTTCGCTGATGGCGCGCGAACTGGGTTGGTCGGCAAGCGAGACCCAGCGTCAGGTCGATGCCATGGCGTGGCGCCACGCCCCCCTGTCGGTGCAAGCCGGCTCATGAAGACGCTGGCCGTCATAAACCCCCGTTCGGCGGGTGGCCGCACCGGACGCGAGGTGGACGCAGTGGCGCGTCGACTGGCCGATGTTTCAGGTCCCCTCACCGTTGCGCTGACCACTGGACCACTGGATGCAACACGCATCACGCGCCGGGCCTTGCTGGAAGGGTTCGAGCGCATCGTGGCTGTTGGTGGCGACGGCACCATCAACGAGGTCGTCAATGGCTTCTTTCATGCGGGCGAGGCCATCAACGCCGAGGCGGAATTGTCGCTGCTGAACATGGGGACCGGCGGCGATTTCAGGAAGACGTTCGACATGGGGGTTGGCCTCGAACCTTCGCTGCAGGGGATTGCCGAGGGCCGCGTCCGGCGCATCGATGTGGGTTGCCTCAGCCATGTGTCTGCACAAGGTCAGGCTGACAAACGCTATTTCGCAAATATCGCAAGCTTTGGCCTGAGCGGTGAGGTGGTTGACCGGGTCAACAAGGCGCGCTTGCTGAAGCGGTTCACGGGCCCGTTTGCCTATACGTGGGGCAGTCTGTCGGCTCTTGTGCGTTTCAAGCCGCGGCCCGTTCGCCTGAAGGTGGACGACGTGTTCGATGACATCGTCACCATTTCGACCTGTGCGGTGTGCAACGGTCAGTACTTCGGCGGTGGCATGAAAGTGGCGCCGGATGCGGTTCCCGACGACGGGTTCTTCGATGTCATCGTCATGGGTGCGGCGCCTCTGCGGCAGACCCTGTCATCGATGAACGACATCTATACGGGTGCTCACGTAAACAATCCCAATGTCCGGGTCTTCCGGGGGCGCAGCGTGATCGCAACCCCTGTTGAAGCGACGTCGGGTGCTGCCGTGCATATCGAGGCCGACGGCGAGAGCCCTGGCCGACTGCCTGCCATGTTCGAAATTCTTCCACGCGCCATCAAGCTTCGCGGCTGAGGTCCTGACATGCCTGTAAAGAGAGAAGACACCCGGTGGAATGGCTGGGGCTGGGTCAACGCCCATGATCCCCTTGCAGGGCGCGATGCGGCCTGGCCATGGATCGCCGAGGCGCTGAACGTGCCCGACCTGCCTGAAACGCCGGCAACATCGCTTGCCGAAATCTCGCTGCCGGTGTCCCGCCTTGATGGCGCAGCGCGGGATGAACTTGTTGCGGGCCTTGGCAGCGACTGCGTGCGGGACAGCTTCGAGGAGCGTCGTTCGCATGCGCGCGGCAAGAGCTATTTCGATCTCCTGTGCCTGCGGCGCGGTGATTTGTCGGCGGCGCCCGATGCCGTCGTTTACCCCAGAACGGGTGATGAGATCGTCACGCTGCTGCGCTGGGCAGAGAAACACAGGGTGGCCGTGGTGCCCTTTGCCGGCGGATCAAGCGTGGTCGGCGGCGTAACCGGAACCACCGGCGGATTGGCCGCGTCGATCGCCGTTGACCTGACGCGGATGAACCGGCTGATCGGGGTGGATGATGTTTCCATGACCGCGACGGCGGAAAGCGGGATCTATGGCGTTGATCTCGAGGCTGGCCTGAAGGCGCGCGGGTTGAAGCATGGGCACCATCCGCAGTCCTTCGAGTTCTCGACCCTCGGCGGCTGGATCGCTGCGCGCGGTGCCGGGCAGCAGTCGAACGGATACGGACGTGCCGAGGACTGGTTTGCCGGAGGTGAAGTTGCGACGTCGCGCGGCTTGTGGAGCCTGCCGGCCTTGCCTGCATCGGCTGCGGGTCCAGACCTGAGAGCGCTGATCGCCGGGAGCGAGGGTGCGTTCGGCATCCTCACCCAGGCGCAGGTGCGCATCCATCGACTGCCCGAGGCAAGCCTCTACTCTGCCTTCCTGTTTCCCGATTTCGCAAGTGGTGCGGCCGCCATCCGGCAGGTCGTGCAGTCCGGCATTCCGGTGTCGACCTTGCGCCTGTCGGATGCAGACGAGACCCATTTCTTCCAGGCCTTCGGGAAGGTGGGATCAGAGCCCAAGCTCAAGGACCGACTGCAGGCAAGCTTCCTGCGCCTCATGGGCATGGGGGAGCAGCCATGCGCCATGATCTTCGGGATCGAAGGTGATGCTTCGCTTGCTGCGTTTTCCTTCAAGTCCGTGAAGCGCATCGCACGTGCGCATGGTGGACTTTCAGTGGGGAGCGGCCCCGCACAACGGTGGTATGCCTCGCGCTTCCATGGCCCTTACCTGCGCGATCCAATGATGGACCGAGGGGTCGGGATCGACACGCTGGAAACTGCCACGCAATGGTCGAATATCGATCGGTTATACGCCGACGTGCGCGCAGCTCTTTCCAAGGCCATGCAGGACACCGCTCCGGTGCGCGGAGGGCGCGGGCTTGTGTTCACCCATATCAGCCACTCCTATGCCGATGGCGCGAGCTTGTACTTCACCTATATCTTTCCGCGCGATACCAGCAACGATGTCCAGCAGTGGCGTCGCATCAAGGGGGCAGCCTCGGATGCGATCGTGCGTGCGGGGGGCACAATCTCGCACCATCACGGCGTTGGCGAAGACCATGTGCCATGGCTTGAGGCCGAGAAGGGGGCGCACGGGCTCGGCGTGCTGCGGGCGATCAAGCGCGAGCTTGATCCCGCCGGCGTTCTCAATCCGGGAAAGCTGCTGGTGCCCTGAGGCACCAGCCGCGGAGAGGCTTTTCGGCGGCTGTATTCAGCTGACGCGAACCATGCGCTTGCCGAAATTGTCCCCTGCAAGCAGGCCAATCAACGCCTTTGGCGTATTCTCAAGGCCGTCCATGATGTCTTCGGGGACCTTCACCTGTCCGCCGGCGACCCACGCTTGGAGGTCGGAGAGCGCCTTGTCACGCTCGGCATCGAAGTCCATCACAATGAAGCCCTGCATGGTCAGGCGCCTCGTCACAATCAGGCCGGGAATACCGCGAGGGCCGTGGGCTGGTGCTGCACCATCATATTGGGAGACCGCGCCGCAGCAGGCAATGCGTCCGTGCATGTTCATGCGGAACAGGCAGGCCTCGAGGATGTCGCCGCCAACGTTGTCGAAGTAGACATCGATACCCTTGGGGGCCGCTTTCTTGAGTGCGCCGCCCACGGCCTCGGCCTTGTAGTCAATGACCGCATCAAAGCCCAATTCATCCTTCAGCCAGGCGCATTTCCTCGCACCACCCGCGATGCCAACGACGTGACACCCCTTGAGCTTGGCAATCTGTCCGACGAACACTCCGACGGATCCCGCCGCTGCCGACACCACCACGGTCTCACCCGTCTTGGGCTTGCCGACGTTGAGCAATCCAAAATAGGCGGTCAATCCAGCAACGCCATAGACGCTGAGCAGGTGGGACATGGGCTGCATGGGCTTGAGTTTCTGCGCATGCCGGGCCGGCACTGTCGAAAAGTCCTGCCAGCCTGTATCGGCGAAAACGAGATCGCCCTTGGCAAAACCGGGCGCTTTCGCCTCGACCACCTCGGCGACGGCGCCTCCGGCCATCACCTGCCCTGCTTCGATGGCGGCCCGGTACGTGGCCCCCTGCATCCATGCCCGATTGGCAGCGTCCAGCGATATCAGGCGGGTGCGCAGAAGCAGTTCGCCGTCCTTGGGCTCAGGTATCGGGGCTTGTGCAAGGCGGAAATGCTCTGCGCCAAGCTTGCCCTTCGGCAACTCAACGATATGGATCTGGCGATTGGTCATGCTGCTTTCCAAAGCTCCGAGTCAGTTACCGAAGGCAAGGCGCATCGCCTTTGCGGCGTCAGCGATAGCTGTCCTGGCCACCGGGACGACGCCTGACATGTTGAAGAAGCCATGGACCATGCCGGGATAGTCGACATAGGTCGCTGCAACGCCTGCGCCGTTCAATTTGTCTGCGTAGGCCTTGCCTTCGTCACGCAGCGGGTCGAAGCCTGCGGTGACGACATAGGCACGCGGCAAGCCGGAAACGTCGGGGGCAGCCAAGGGCGAAAGGCGCCAATCACCAGGATCCGCGCCCGCGGCGTACTGGTCAAAGAACCAGTGCATGGCCTTCTTCTCGAGGAAATAGCCTTCGGCGAAACTGTTCATCGAGCCGGTCTCGGCCTTCCACTGCGTGACGGGATAGATCAGCAACTGGAAAACAATGCGAGGGCCGCCCTTCTGCTTGGCGAGGAGACAGGCGACGGCTGCGAGGTTTCCGCCAGCGGAGTCACCGGCTACTGCCAGGCGATTGGCATCAATGCCGAGGCGGCTGGCATTCTGCTCGATCCACTTGACGGCCGCATAGCAATCGTCGGCGGCAGCGGGAAATTTGTGTTCCGGCGCCAGCCTGTAGTCGACAGCCACAAGCCGCGCGCCGGTTTCGTTCGCCAGGTTGCGACACAGCGCGTCATGGGTGTCGAGATCGCCGATCACCCAGCCTCCGCCATGGAAATAAATGATGCCCGGCAGCCCCGCGCCGCCGTCAGCGACGGGCGTGTAGACCCGCAGCTTCAGCGTTCCCGCGGGACCCGGCATGGTCATGTTCTCGATCTTGCCAATGGGAACCGCTGCCGGTTCGAGCGCCGATGCCATCATGCGATACATCTCGCGGCCCTGGATGGCCGGCACCTCCCACAGTTTCGGCATGGGATTGGCAGCCATCTGATCCATCAGCCCCTTGACGATTGCATCGAGCGCCATGGCTTCAACTCTCCTCTTGTCAGTCGGCGCGCATCAAACAGACGCCCGCTTGCGTGTGCAAGCGATTCCCGCTCAACCCGCGACATACTCAACAACTGCGGCATGTCCGGCCTTGGAGAGGCTGGCGCATTAACCTGTGGCGGCGCAACAGGGTTGGTGCGGTGCAATGCTGCGCGGGAGACCCGGGATTGCAGGCAGCAGCGCAATCACATCGAACAGGTCGAGCCATTCCGGGTTCGATGTGTCGACCAGATTGAGTTTCCAGCGCCGGCGACAATGGCGGATCATGTCCCGTCGCAGGGTGGCCTGGGTCAGATTGACGTGGCGCTCGTACCAGACCAGCCGGGTGATGTTGTGCCGACGCGTAAAGTGCGAGGCGATGCCCTGGCGGTGCATGGCAACGCGGCGCAACAGATCCGGGGTTGCGCCCGCGAACAATTTGCCGTCGCGCTGGTCTGCCAGAATGTAAGTCCACGCCCTGTCTTGCTGCATGGTGACCTCCTGCGCGCATGAGAGCGAGAGGTCTTGTCGGGATTTGGGCGGCAGCGACAAGCTGTTACACATTCATGCAGCGATGCAGGTCAGCACCTGCCATGCAGGTCCGGTTTCCGACGCTCAGATGACAATCACGTCGGGTGAGGGGCTCCTGGCGTACAGGGCTTCGACCAAGGTTGCCCGACGCTCGAGCGTTGCCCGCTGGTTCACGTACCCCTTGTCCGTTATCTCATGACCGTCGATCGAGGGCGGCTCGGTCATCAACATCACGCGGGCGACCCTGCCGGAGGAACCGCCGGCCTTCCTGTTGTGCTGCGCCAGGCGCTCGCGCACGAAGTCCACCACGCCTGCAGAGCGCAGGATCTCGTCGGGTGTCGAGAGATCAGGCTCGTTGCAGAGCTCACGCGCGGCCTGCATGTTGGGCCATGCGAGAATGGCTATGGCCTCCCGGTCAAGGCCTGCCACGACACAGTCCTGTATCAACGGCGATGCGGCTGCGATCACCTCGGCCCGGAGCGTGCCCACGGAGACCCAGGTGCCACTTGAGAGCTTGAAGTCCTCCGTGACGCGACCGTCGAACACCAGGCCTTTCGCAGGCTCGTAAGGGTCAACGAACCTGGCGGCGTCGCCCAGCTTGTAGAAGCCCTCTTCGTCAAAGGCGGCCTCGGTGAGGTCGGGACGCTTCAGGTAGCCCGGTGTCACGGTCGGCCCCTTCACGCGCACCTCGAGTTTCTGACCATTGGGTACAAGCTTCAGCGTCACCCCTGGCAGTGGAAGACCGATCAGCCCTACGCGCTCTGTAATCCAGTGAACGACTGTAATGCCCTGCGTCTCGGTGGCGCCATACATGGTGGTAAGCGCGATCCGCTGCCCGGTCGACTGGATGGCCAGCGCCTGCATGCGCTGGTAGAGGTCATCGGAGAGCGTTGCGCCGCCATAGCCCATATAGCGCAGCCGGGCAAAGAAGCGGTCGCGCAGGACGTCGTCACGCTCCATCGCGTCGGCGAGCATCGAGAAGGCGATCGGGGCCGAACCGAATCCGAGCGGCGAGATCTCGCGCAGGTTTGCGATCGTCTTTTCGAAGAGGCCTGGTACCGGCTTGCCGTCGTCCAGGTAGATCGTTCCGCCGACATTGAGGTTGCCATTGAACCCGATATTTCCAGCCGAGATGTGGTTCCAGGGCATCCACTCGAGGGTCACGGGGATCTCGTCGGGATCCTGCGGCTCCGAGCGCAAGGCTTCCTGCCCTGCGATGACGGCACACATCATGCCATGTGTCTGGATCACGCCCTTCGGCATTCCGGTCGAGCCCGAGGTGAAAAGATATTTTGCGACGGTCGCGTGGTCGATCCTGTCCATCGATGCCCGCACCTCGGCCCCTGCCTTTGTCCGGCACAGATCCTCGAAGGATGTCGATGTCTGCCCGGGCGCTGGCTGCAGCGTCACGACTTCGGTGCCGGTGAGATCGAGCGCCTGAAGGGCGCGGGCGTAGACGGGACCGTTGTCCACGAAGACCATCCCGGGCCTGATCAATGCCGCGACATGGCGGAGCTTGCCGTGATCCTGGCTGAACAGCGAATAGGCGACAGAGACCGGCGCAACGGGCACGCGGGCCTTCATGGCGCCGAGCATCATGGCGGCGTGTTCGATCGCGTTGCCAGAGAGGATCAGCAGCGGCGTCTCGGGGCCCATGCCGCGATCCAGCAGCGACTGGGCGATCGCGTCGGTACGCTCATTCATCTCGCCATAGGTGATGAAACGCCACGGTCCCTGTGGCGTGCGCTGGGCCAGAAAATTGCGGGATGGGTGTTCGCCGGCGCGCGTCTCGAGCATGTGTGCGATCGAGCGCGGCATGGGACCGAGGTCATAAAGCGACCGGATGATGTAAGAACCGTCGGCTCGCCGCTGGGAGTATATCTTCGGCGGCTTCTGCGGCAGCGGCTTGAAAGGGGGCAGGCTTGTGGAGGGCTTGCTCATCAGGCTGTATCCATTGGCGCATTTGTGAAATAGCTGTCATTCGTCAATGCGATATCGCCTGCCCGCTGTCAAATGCGGATCCCGGCGCATACCCAAGGCTGAGGATCTGCACATGGCTGGCGTCGAGGACATCTACCGCTCCGAATTTCGGGAACGCGTGCTGGCGGGGCGACCGCGTTCCCTCCTCGAAGTCGGATGCGGCAGCGGCCTCTTCCTTCGAAGCGTGCGCGACGATGTCATCCGCCTCGCAGGCATCGATCCGGACAGTGAAGCCGTGGACGCGCTGCACGCCGAAGGGTTCGAGGTCTCGGTTGGGCATGGGGAGGCCCTCCCCTTCCGGGATGGCGAATTCGACGTGGTGGTGTTCTCGTTCGTGCCGCATCATTGCAGCGCTTGGGCTATCGCACTTCGGGAAGCTGTCCGGGTTGCGCGACACTCGGTCGAGATCCTGGATATCTGGTTCGATGAGAGCGTGCCTGACCAACGCGTCGCGCGCGATTTCGACGGCTGGTGCCGTCAGGTCGACCGGCTGGGTGGCATGGTTCATAATGCGCCCATGTCGCCGGGGGAGTTGCTTGCGCCCCTGGCTGAAAAGGGCCTTCTCGCGCATGACTATGCCTGCCGCCGCATGAGTGCGCCGTGGCCGCAGGATGACCGGGACGCCAGGATCGCCGAGCGCAGGGCATTGGCGGCGCAACACGCCGGGCTCCGCGAGGACCTTGAGCGGATCCTCGCCGATGCGCGGCGGCTTGGCATGAGCGACATCGGCTGCGTGCAGATGACGGTGGAGTTGGGCGGGTAAAGCCGCCTTCAGTTCACGCGGCGCGCCTTGCCGGCCCAATAAGGCTCGCGCAGTTCCCGGCGCAGGATCTTGCCAGAGGGGTTGCGCGGCAGGGCCTCGATGAAGTCCACGGTCTTCGGGAGCTTGTAGCCAGCGATGCGCGTGCGGGTCCAGGCGATGATCTCCTCGGCGGTTGCCGATGTCCCGGGCTTGAGGACAACGATGGCCTTGACGGCTTCGCCCCACTTCTCGTCCGGAACGCCGATGACGGCAACGTCGGCGACCGACGCATGGCCGAACACCGCGTTCTCGACTTCTGCAGGATAGATGTTCTCGCCGCCCGACACGATCATGTCCTTCACGCGGTCATGGATGAAAAGGAACCCATCCTTGTCGAAATAGCCGGCATCGCCGGTGTAAAACCAGCCATCCTTGATCGATTTTGCCGTGGCGTCCTGCTTGTTCCAGTAGCCCTTCATGACGACGTTGCCGCGGATCAGGATCTCGCCCACGTCGCCCTGCCTTACCTCCGTGCCATCGTCGCCCACCACCTTGATGTCGAGGCCGGGATAGGGCTTGCCGCAAGAGCGCAGCAATCCGCCGTGATGGTCGGCGGGTTGCAGGGCGGTGCCTGCGCCAACGGTTTCGGTCAGTCCGTACAACTGGAAGAAACCGCAGCCCTGGAAAATGGACTGCGCCGTCTTGAGCAACTCTTCCGTGATCGGCGAGGCGCCGTAGAACATGCGCTTCACGCACGAGATGTCGGTCGTCTTGATGCGCGGGTGCTGGACCAGCATCAGGATCACGGCAGGCACGAGGAACATGTTCCGGATACGGAACTTCTCGATCATGTCGAAAACGGCATCCGGCGTGACCGTCTTGATGATGACGCCAAAAGAGCCCTGCGCGAGCGTGGTCAGGCCCATGTTGACACCAGCAACGTGGAAATTCGGCATGGCCACCAGGTTGGCGTCGCCCACGGCGAAATCTGCCCATGCCGCGTCCTGGCTTGCCCTGAAGAACGCGATGTAGTTGCCGTGGGTGAGCTGCACGCCCTTCGGATGACCGGTCGTGCCCGAGGTGTAGAGCTGAATGGCGTCGTCATCAGCCTTGATGGGGATCATGGGATCCTTGTCGGACTGGCCGTCGCGCCAGGTGTCATAAGCGGGCCACGATGCGTGCCCACCATCTACGGCGATCACGTGCTTGAGGCCGGGACAGTCTGCCTTGATCTTCTCGATCATGGGGACGAACTCCGCGCCCACGAACATGACCTCGCAGCCGGCGTCGTTGAGGACGTAGACGACCTCGGGGCCGGCAAGGCGCCAGTTCACGCCGACAAGGACGGTGTTTGCCTTGCAGGAACCCAGCTGTACCTCGAAATAGCGGTCCGAGTTCATGCCCATGTAGCCGATGCGGGCCCCGGGCTTCTGACCGAGGGCGATCAGCCCGTTGGCAACGCGGCTCACGTTCCGGTCGAACTGGGCAAACGTGGTTTCGTGCCCTTCGTAATAGAAAGCGGTTGAATTGCCGCGCAGGCGTGCCTGCTGGCGCGTAATGTCGGCGAGAGAGTTCAAGCCATTGAAATCGTACATGGAGGCCTCCCATTCTTTTCGGATTTGGCGCCAATCTAGCTTGGCTGCCGGCAGAGGCAATGACGATTGTCGAAACGACCCCACAGGCGCTAGGGTTTGCACAAACAACCCGAACACACTGGAGAATGAGAGATGGCCCGGATCCCCTACCCTGACCCCGCTTCCCTTGGCGAGAGTGACCGTCAGGCCGTGGCAAAGCTGGCCCCGCTCAATGTTTTCCGGATGATGGCGGGTGGCGGGGGCTTGCTTCCGGCGTTCCTGAAACTCGGGAACCATCTGCTGTTCGCGACAAGGCTTGATCCGGTGCTGCGCGAGATCGCGATCATCCGCGTCGGGGTTCTGTCGGGAGCCTCCTACGAAGTGCACCAGCATGAGCGGATCGGGCGCGACATCGGCATGAGCGAGGCGCTGATCCGTGCGACCCACGCGGGTGCGGATGATCCGGCCTTCGACACGCTGCAGCGCCTGGTCATGCGCTACACCGATGACGTCGTGAGGAATGTCCGGGCGAGCGACGCGACCTTCAATCCCCTGCTCGAGCACCTCTCGGTGCAGGAGGTGCAGGAACTCACCGTTACGATCGGCTTCTACATGATGGTGAGCCGTTATCTGGAGACATTCGGGATCGATATCGAGCCTGCTGGAACCGCCAGCGTGGCGATGCCTGACGCCCAGAAGTCGCGCCGCTGAAGCTTGTGTTCCCGCCCTTCCCTTGTTGGCGCCCGGCAGCATAGACTGCTGCAAACGCCACAGGAGGACCCAGGGAATGACGCTTGCAGACATCTGGCTGAAAGGCTCGCAGGACCTGCTGCCGGAGACGGTTACGCTGCGCCGCAAGATCCACGAGCACCCTGAACTCGGGCTCGACCTGCCCAAGACGGTGGCTGCTGTCCGGGATGCCCTCAAGGGTCTCGACGTGACCATCGAGGAAGGACCGTCGTCGTCGGGCCTGATCGTGACGCTGGCAGGGCCTAGCCAGGGGCGCACTGTGCTCCTGCGGGGTGACATGGATGCCCTGCCCATGCCGGAAGATACCGACCTGCCTTTCAAGTCGAAGGAACCGGGACGCATGCATGCGTGCGGTCATGATGCGCATACCGCGATGCTGGCGGGCGCCGTGAAGCTGCTGCACAAGAACCGCGGGAAGCTTGCCGGAACCGTGAAGTTCATGTTCCAGCCGGGCGAGGAAGGTCATTTCGGGGCCCTGCGCATGATCGAGGATGGCCTGATTGATCGCCACCCCAAGCCTGACGGTGCCTTTGCGATCCACATCACGCCGAACTTGCCGTCCGGCATGTTCACCTCGCGCGCCGGGGCGTTCATGGCGTCGACCGACGTCATCAACGCGAAGGTGACGGGACGGGGAGGACATGCCTCGATGCCCCACATGGCGCTCGATCCGATGCCGATTGCCTGCGAGATCGTCATGGCGCTGCAAGCCATGGTCACACGCCGGATCAGTGCCTTCGACCCCGTGGTGCTTACCATCGCCCGCATAGCCGGCGGCACCACCAACAATGTCATCCCGGAAGCCGTGGACCTCGAGGGCACGTTACGCTCGGTCTCGGAGCATTCGCGCAACACCGCCAAGGCGGGCATCGCGCAAGTGGTGCAGAAGATTGCCGAGGCGCATGGTGCAACCGCCACCGTCAGCTTCCGCGAGGGTTATCCTGTCACCGTGAATGACGGGCGCATGGTGCAACTGGCGCGCGATGCCGCCACCTCGCTCCTCGGCGAGCGGGGCTACATGCCGGCCCCGGCACCTGTCATGGGTGCGGAAGACTGGTCCTATGTGCTGCAACGTATTCCAGGATGCATGGTCTTCCTGGGGGTTGCGCCAGCAGGGTGCGACCATCACCACGCCGCGCCGTGCCATTCGAACCGCATGCTGCTTGACGAGACGGCCATGGCCAATGGCATCGCGCTCTATGCAGCCGTGGCCGAGCGCTTCCTCGAGCAGGGCTTGCCGGGGCACTGACCATGGGAACCCACACATCGCTGGCGAAGGCCGGTCACGGTTATCGGCGCGGGATCGCGGATCTTGGACATGGCACGTTTGCCTATCTGCAGCCTGATGGCTCGTGGGGATGGTCGAACGCAGGTCTCATCACGGACGCAGACCAGTCGTTGCTGGTCGACACGCTGTTCGACCTCAAGCTGACGGCCGACATGCTGGCCGCAATGCGCGATGCCGCGCCGAAGGCGGCGGCACGGATCGGCACGCTCGTGAACACGCATCACAATGGCGACCACTGCTACGGAAATGAGTGCGTCCATGGCGCCGAGATCATTGCCTCGGTGCATGCCACGGAGGAAATGAAGCGCGAGCAGCCTGCAATGCTGGCGGGCCTGATGAAGCTTGCGCCGGGGATGGGATTGACGGGCGACTATTTCCTGCATTGCTTCAAGGCGTTTGATTTCGAAGGCATCACGCCCACGCTCCCCACGACCACGTTCAACGGGCGCCTGCAACGCAAGGTGGGCAACAAGGTGGTCGACCTGATCGAGGTGGGACCGGCGCACACGGGCGGGGACGTGCTCGTGCATGTGCCGGCCGAGCGGACCGTGTTCACCGGCGACATCCTGTTCATCGAAGGCACGCCGATCATGTGGGCGGGTCCCGTCGGCAACTGGATTGCAGCCTGTGACCAGATCCTGGCGCTTGATTGCGAGACGATCGTGCCCGGCCATGGGCCCGTCACGGACAAGCGCGGGGTGCAGGCTGTGCAAGCCTATCTCGCCTATATCCGCGACGAAGCCCGCAAGCGCTTCGATGCCGGCCTGAGCGCGCGCGATGCGGCGCATGACATTGCGCTGGGCGACTATGATTCATGGGGCGATGCCGAGCGGATCGCGGTGAACGTCGCCACGCTCTACCGCGAGTTCGCCAACGATGCCTCGCCCGCCAACCCGGCCGAGCTTTTCGGGCTGATGGCCGAGATCTGGCAGAGCCGCCGCCGCTAGCAGGGAACCGACATGTCCAGCCTTGTGCTCTATGAACATCCGCTCTCGCCCTATGCGCAGAAGTGCAAGATCGCGCTCTACGAGAAGGGCGTCGACTTCACGGTGAAGGTCCCGACGGCCATCGGCACCGGACAGGTCGATCCCGGGTTCCTTGCGGCGAGCCCGCGGGGCGAAGTGCCGGCGCTGGTCGACGGGGACTTCTCGGTCTTCGATTCGACGGTGATCCTCGAGTACATCGAGGACCGCTTTCCCAGTCCGCCTCTTCTGCCGCGCGATGCGCGGTTGCGGGCCAAGGCGCGGATGATCGAGGATGCGATGGATACGCTCTACGAGCCCATCAACTGGGGGCTTGGCGAGCTGCGCTGGTTCAAGCGGGCGGAAGGCGAGCGGGCGCGCGTGATCGAGGCGCGGGCCGCTGGCCAGGCGCGCGACTTCTATGCGTGGCTCGAGCGGCAGCTGGATGGCGGGCCGTGGTTCTGCGGCGACAGCTTTGGCTGGGCCGACCTGTCAGTCATTCCGTACGTCAACGGCTCGACGGGGCTGGGCATCGGACCTTCGGCCTCGTCGAAGCTGGGCCAGTGGCAGGCGCGCGCCAATGCCCGGCCGTCGGTATCGAAGACGGCAGCCGCCGCCACGGAATCGATCCAGGGCATGGCGCTGGTCGGCGAGGCCGTGAAGCAGCGCCTGTTCAAGCGCGAGTATCGCGACCACCGGCTCGAGTGGATGATCCGCTCTGGCGGGCTTGACGTGGTGCTCGAAGGCCTGAAAGCCGATACAATCCGCTTCTCCAACGAATTCAAGTGAGCCCCATGACAGAAATCATCTTCCATCATTACTGGCCTTCGCCGTTTTCGGAGAAGGTGCGCGTCATCTTCGGCATGAAGAAGCTGGCGTGGCGCTCGGTCGAGATCCCGAACATGATGCCAAAGCCCGACCTCATGCCGCTGACGGGGGGCTATCGCAAGACGCCCGTGATGCAGATCGGGGCCGACATCTATTGCGAC
>JBEIHO010000062.1:0-16509 GCA_040381215.1 Alphaproteobacteria bacterium
CAGTCTCGTTGCGGGCGCCTGCGCCCACCCAGACGCCGACGCTCGCCGTCTCCAGGTGCGGCATGGGATCGGTGATAATCGTCAGTCCGTTCTCGAGCGTCGTAATCAAAGGCGACACAGGGTACCCTCTCGCGTGTGGCCTCTTACATAGAGCATCGCCTGCCGGTTTTCATCGGTTGCGGCATCAGATTCTGCGGGAATCCTTCAGCCTTCGTAACCCTAGCGGGCCGGGTTTTGGGCGATATAGGCTTTCAGCGCATCGACGCGGGCCGGCAAGGTGTCACAACGCTCGGTTGCAGTCTCGATCCATCTGAGCCGATCCGGCAGAACCGGCCTGACGCCCGTGGCCTTGGCCACGATGTCAGGGAATTTGGACGGATGGGCCGTCGCGAGGGTTACCACGTCATCGGTGCCTGATGCGATGCGGTTTGCAGCGAGGCCCACGGCGGTGTGCGGATCAACCAGCAGGCCGTCCTGCTTGTAGACACGACGAATGGTTTCCTCGGTTTCAGCCTCGTCGACGCGGTCGGCGGCGAAGACCTTGCGGATCGCCCCGTGCACGACAGGGTCGATCGTCACCGTGCCCGCGCGCTCGAAGGCTTGCATCAGGCCCGCCGTGCGGGCGGCGTCACAGTCATGGAACTCGAACAGGAGGCGTTCGAAATTGCTCGCGACCTGAATGTCCATCGCTGGCGAATGGGTTTCGAGCACCGCGCCGCGCGCATAGACGCCGGTGTTGATGGCCCGCGAGACGATGTCGTTGCTGTTGGTTGCCACGATGATGCGCTGGACCGGCGCACCCATGCGCCTTGCGACGTAGCCGGCAAAGGCGTCGCCGAAGTTTCCTGTCGGGACCGTGAATGTCAGGTCCCGTCGGCCCAGCGCCAGGCAAGTCGAGACGTAGTAGGCCGCCTGCACCGCGATGCGGACCCAGTTGATCGAGTTGATGGCTGCAAGGCCGTGATCATCGGCGAACCGGCGGTCGGCGAAGGCCGCTTTCACCATGGCCTGCGCGTCGTCGAAAGTGCCTTCGATCGCGACATTGCGGATGTTCGGGGCATCTGTCGTCGTCATCTGCCGGCGCTGGACGTCGGAGATGCGTCCCTTGGGGTGCAGGATGACGAGATCGATGTGGGAGCGGTTGGCGAGCGCGTTGACGGCTGCAGCGCCGGTGTCACCGGACGTTGCGGCGAGGACCAGGGCCCGGCGGCCTCGTCGGCGCAGGGCCTCGTTCATCAGCGGCCCGAGGACCTGCAGCGCAAAGTCCTTGAACGCCAGGGTCGGGCCGTGGAAAAGCTCGAGCAACCAGCGATGCGGGCCCAGCTTGCGCACGGGTGCCGCGGCGGGATCGGTGAAGCCTGCGTAGACTTCGCGCGTGACGGAATCGATGGCGCCCTGCCATGCCGGTGTGTCGCAGAAACTTCCCAGGACCTGCGCCGCCAGCGCCGCGTAATCGTGTGCGGGCTTGCTGGCCAGGCCGTCCCAATCGAGCGTCGGCCATGTCTCGGGGACATAAAGACCGCCGTCGGGTGCCGGTCCTGCCAGCAGCACGTCCTCGAAGGAGATGGCAGGCGCCTGCCCGCGCGTCGAGATGAACATCATGGCTTCCATCCAAGCCTGCCCACGGTTGCGTGATAGCGCAGATAGACAAGCACCAGCACGATGGCGAGCGCGTACCAGGTCAGCGCGTAGTTCAGGTGGTTATCGGGGATCCTGACAGCCGTGGGCAGCGGTTCCGGCCCACCGTTCACGCGCCCGGCGGCTTCGAAGACAAGGGGTGTCCGCAACTGCAGGCCAAGGGCGCGCGCGATGTCTGGCGCGTTGCGGCGGTACCAGGTCCTGGTCCTCGTGTCTGGCGGTGGCGTGAACGCGGACCCGGGCGCGGACCGCCTGAATGATCCCTCGATCGTGATCACGCCAGAGACCTGCCCTTCGGCACGTGTCGCGGGGTCGCGGCGCTCTTCGGGGACCCAGCCGCGATCCACGAGGATCGTGTCGCCGCTTGTCAACTGGAATGGCGTCATCACCCGCACGCCGGGACGCGTAGGACCGGTGTCCGTGCGCGCTTCGGAAACATAGGCTTCTGCGTCGTGCGTGAAGGTGCCCGTCGCCGTTGCAGGCCTGTACATGGCATAGTCGCCGACGGGCAGGATCAACTCGACCGGAACCGCGGTCATTGTCCGGCGCGCTTCAATCTGCGCAAGCATGGCATGCTTCTCGTCCCGGCGCTGAAGCTGCCAGGTCCCCAATCCAATGAGGATCGCCAACGCCACAAGCGCCGCGAGCGTCAGCCCCGGCATCGGGCGAAAGTGCAGCGCGCTCATCAGTCATCCTCCCGGCGATAGCGGAACTGCATGGCGACAAAAAATGCCTTCAGCACCGGCAACAGGCCAAGGCAGAGGGCGACCGTCATGGGACCCAGAACCAGGCCGTGAACCCAAAGCGGGGGCGAAAATTGCAATTCGAGAAACATGGCCGTCGCCATCACCACGGTGCCTGCAATCAATACAACGAATACAGCCGGGCCATCGCCGTGCTCGGCAAAAGCGAGATCGAGGTCGCAGACTGCGCAGCGCGGGGCGACCTTCAGGTAGCCCGCGAACAGGCGACCCAGTCCGCAGCGCGGACAGCGACACAGAAGGCCTGAACGCCAGAGATTGGCCGCGCCTGGGGAGGACATCGCAAACCTGTCGGCAAGGTGGATCTGCCGTTGCGGCAGCATAGACGATCCGGAACGCAAAAAGGCTGCGGCAGTTTTGGCTGCCGCAGCCTTTTCGATATCAAAAAGTTCAGTGTGCGACGGCGACGTGTGCGCCCTCGCCCCAGACATAGATGGCGGCGAAGAGGAACAGCCACACCACGTCGACGAAATGCCAGTACCAGGCCGCGGCCTCGAAGCCGAAGTGGCTCTCCGGCGTGAAGTGACCGGCGCGGGCACGGAACAGGCAGACCGCCAGGAAGATGGTGCCCACGATCACGTGGAAACCATGGAACCCGGTGGCCATGTAGAATGTGGCGCCGTAGATGTTGCCCGCGAAGTCGAATGTCGCGTGCGAGTACTCGTATGCCTGCAGGGCCGTGAAGATCATGCCCAGGACAACGGTCAGGGCCAGCCCGCGCACCGCGTCACGCTGGTTGCCAACCTGGATGGCGTGATGCGCCCAGGTCACCGTCGTACCCGACGTGAGCAGCACAAGCGTGTTCAGCAGCGGAATGTCCCACGGATCGAAGGTCGCGATGTTTGCCGGCGGCCAGCCGGTGAGGCCGACGTCCGCGGGAAACAGGGAGGCGTTGAAATAGGCCCAGAACCAGGCCACGAAGAACATGACCTCGGAGGCGATGAACAGGATCATGCCGTAGCGCAGGCCGAGCTTCACGACCGGCGTATGCTCGCGGTTGACGACCGACTCCTTCACCACGTCGCGCCACCATCCATAGAAGGTGTAGAGCAGCAGAGCGAAGCCGAGCAGGAGCAGCCACGGACCGGAGAACATGCCGAACAGGGCATCCGCGCCCTTCAGCGTCTGGAAATAGGCGATGGCGCCAACAGCCGTGACAAACGCGGCGATGGATCCGACGAGCGGCCAGGCACTCGGTTCGACAAGGTGGTAGTCGTGTCTGACAGGTTCATTTGCCATGGTTGGCCCCTACGGAGTTTTCAAAGCGGCGACATCGGTTGTGTCGCCCTTTGCTGGAAAGAAGGTATAGGACAGCGTTATCGACTTCAGGCGCTTCGTCTCGGGATCGTCGACGATCGCGGGGTCCACGTAGAACGCGACGCCCAGCTTTGCGGTTTCACCCGGCTTGAGGGGCTGACGCTCGAAGCAGAAGCATTGCGTCTTGTTGAAATACTTGGCGGCGAGCAGTGGCGTCACGTTGAATGTGGCAGTCCCGACGATTTCTTCGCCAGACCTGTTGCGCACCACGAAATTGGTGAACCCGTTCTCGCCGAGGTGAACCTTGATCGAGCGGCGCTCAGGGCCGAAATCCCAGTCGAGGTCGGGAGACGTGTTCGAGTCGAAACGCACCTCGATCTGTTCATCGAGGCGCTGGCCCGAGGGGGCGTCTGCCCTCAGCGGCGTGCCGTCAAAGCCCGTCAACTGGCAGAACATGCGATACAGCGGCACCGATGCGTAGGTCAGCGTGACCATGCCGACCAGTATGCCAACGCACATCGCCAGCACCTTGTCGTTGCGGGATAGTGTTCGCATCAAACCTCCCTCACATTGGCCGTTGGGCGATGTTGCCGCCGATCTGCACAAGCGTCACGACGAATACCAGGGCGACGAAAAGGACCAGCAAACCTGCCAGCGCCCAGTTGCGCTGGGAGAGCTTGCGTTTTTCCTCGGGCGACAATTCCATCTTCGTCACGCTCCAACCGGTGAGAAGCCCACCAGACGCTCGACGGCCAGCGCCGTGAACAAGGCGAACAGGTAAAGGATGGAGAAGGCGAACAGGCGCATCGACTGGCTTCGTTCGGTTTCAGCAGGCGCCCGCCACAGGAGACCGGCCAGTGCCACGAATACGATGCTGCCAAGTGCGGCCGTCACCCCATAGACCGGACCGAACCAGCCCAGAGCCCAGGGCGCCACGGCTGCGGCCGACATGATGAGGCTGTAGGCCAGGATCTGGTTGCGGGTTGCGCGCGATCCCTTGACCACGGGCAGCATGGGGACGCCAGCACGGGCGTAGTCATCACTGCCTGCCAAGGCGAGCGCCCAGAAATGAGGTGGGGTCCAAAGGAAAATCAGCAGGAAGAGCGACCAGGCCGCAGGATCAAAGGCGTTTCCGGTCACGGTCGCCCAGCCGATCACCGGCGGCAACGCGCCAGCAGCGCCGCCGATCACGATATTCTGGACCGTCGTTCGCTTGAGCCACATCGTGTAGACGAACACGTAGAAGCCGATCGTCGCCGCCAGAAGCAAAGCCGGCACGTAACCAACGGCAAAGGCCATCGTCAGCACGCTGAACAACGACAATGTCGCGCCGAATTCCAGCGCAGACTGGCGCGAGATCAGTCCCGCTGGTATCGGGCGGGTGCGCGTTCGGGTCATTACCGCGTCGATGTCGGCGTCGAACCACTGGTTCAACGCCCCCGATGCGCCTGCGCCCACGGCAACACAGAGCAGCGAGATTGCTCCGATCAACGGATGCACGGCGCCCGGTGCCGCAATCATCGCAGCAAGCGCCGTGAACACAACGAGCGACATGACCCGCGGCTTCAGGAGCGCCAGATAGTCTGAAGGGCCCGCGAGCGATGAGCGGGCCCCTTCAATGGCTGAGGCTGCAGAGCCTGAGGTCAATGCCCGTGCCCCTTGCCGGTGATGCGGGGCAGCGTGTTGAACTGATGGAACGGCGGCGGCGAAGGCAGCGTCCATTCCAGCGTCGTAGCGCCAGCGCCCCACGGATTGTCACCGGCCTTACGCTTGGCCATGAACATCTCAATGATGACCCAGAGGAAAACCAGCGTCGCTGCAGCCGAGAAGAACGACCCGATCGACGACAGGTAGTTCCAGTAGGCATAGGCGTCGGGATAGTCCACGTAGCGGCGTGGCATGCCGGCGAGGCCCAGGAAGTGCTGCGGGAAGAACGTCAGGTTCACGCCGATGAAGGTCATGTAGAAGTGAACCTGGCCCCAGAACTCGCTGTACTGATAGCCCCACATCTTGCCGGCCCAATAGTAGAAACCGGCAAAGATGGCAAACACGGCGCCGAGCGACAGCACATAGTGGAAGTGCGCCACGACGTAGTACGTGTCGTGCAGCGAGGTGTCGACGCCCGAGTTGGCCAGCACCACGCCCGTCACACCGCCTAAGGTGAACAGGAAGATGAAGCCGATCGCCCAGAGCATCGGGGTCTTGAACTCGATCGAACCGCCCCACATCGTTGCGATCCACGAGAAGATCTTGATGCCCGTGGGGACGGCGATGATCATGGTGGCCACGAGGAAGTAGGCCTCGGTGTCGACGCCCATGCCGGACGTGTACATGTGGTGCGCCCAGACGACGAAGCCGACCACGCCGATGGCGACCATCGCATAGGCCATCCCGAGATAACCGAACACCGGCTTGCGCGAGAAGGTGGAGACGATCTGGCTGATGATGCCGAAGCCCGGCAGGATCAGGATGTACACTTCGGGGTGGCCGAAGAACCAGAAAAGGTGCTGGAACAACAGTGGGTCACCATTGCCGGCCGGGTCGAAGAACGTCGTGCCGAAATTGCGGTCCGTCAGCAGCATCGTGATGGCGCCAGCCAGCACGGGCAGAGACAGCAGCAGAAGGAACACGGTGACGAGGATCGACCACACGAACAGCGGCATGCGGTGCAAGGTCATCCCCGGCGCGCGCATGTTGAAGATCGTGGTGATGAAGTTGATGGCACCCAGGATCGACGAGGCGCCAGCGACGTGCAACGCCAGGATGGCGAAGTCCATCGCGGGACCGGGTGAACCCGTCGTCGAGAGTGGCGCATAGATCGTCCAGCCACCACCAACGCCAAGCGCGCCCGAGTCACCTTCGACGAACATCGACATGACAAGAAGAATGAAGGCAAAGGGCAGAAGCCAGAAGGAAATGTTGTTCATGCGCGGGAACGCCATGTCGGGCGCCCCGATCATCAGCGGCACGAACCAGTTGCCGAAACCGCCGATCATGGCCGGCATGACCATGAAGAAGATCATGATCAGCGCGTGCGCGGTCACGAACACGTTGTAGAGGTGCTCGTCACCCGTGAAGTACTGGACGCCGGGTTCCATCAACTCGGCGCGGATGCCTACGGACAGCAAGCCGCCCACCAACCCCGCGAAAATCGCGAAGATGATGTACATCGTGCCGATGTCCTTGTGGTTGGTCGAATACAGGTAACGGGCCCAGCCGGTCGGATGGTGCTCGTGGCCGTCGGCGTGATTTGCAGTCGCCATGGTCTTGCTTGCTCCCGATGCCTAGCGTGACGCGAGCGCGGTTGGCGCGCTGCCGAGGCTGGCCGTTGATTTCTTCATCGCTACCCACTCGTCGAACTTTTCCTGGCTTACCACTTCGACGGCGATGGGCATGTAGGCGTGACGCGATCCGCAGAGTTCCGAGCACTGACCGTAGAACACGCCCTCACGGTTGGCCTTGAACCAGGTTTCATTGAGACGACCGGGGACGGCATCAACCTTCACGCCGAAGGCCGGGACCGTCCATGAGTGGATCACGTCCGTTGCGGTTGTCTGGACGCGCACGACCTTGCCGACAGGAACGACGACACGGCCGCCTTCCTTGACCGCGAGGAGCCGCGGCTCGCCCGCAGCCTTGGCTTCCTCTTCGGTCGCCATTTCAGACAGTTCAATGTCCACGCCGAGGTCCGGATATTCGTAGGACCAGTTCCACTGGTGGCCGATGGCCTTGACGGTGACGTCCGGGTTTTCCGGCACCACCTCGCCCTCGTAGAGGAGGCGCAGCGACTGGAGGCCGATGAACGCCAGGATGATGACCGGGACCAGCGTCCACACCACTTCGATCATGGTGTTGTGCGACCAGGTTGCCGGCTTGGGATTGGCTTTCGCGTTATAGCGAACCATCACCCAGATCAGCAGACCCAGCACGAACAGCGTGATGCCCGTGATGATGACCAGCAGCAGATCGTGGAAGTCGTGGATGTTCTGCATGTGGTCGGTGGCGGCCGGCATCAGCGTCACCTGCCGGTCTACCGCATAGGATCCGTTTGTCGCCTGGCTCCAGGCGGCGGTCGCGGAGAAAGACGTCGCGAGAAGCGCCGCCGGGAACAAAAGGCCATTTCGCAAGATTGCGCGCATGCGCTTCATCAGCCCCATTTCAGCTGGATGGTGAAAGCCCGGAGAGCGAAACTCCCCTAAGGCCCGGGATGCATTTCTAAAGGACGCGATTTAGCGGCGTTGACCGATAGTCGTCATTGCGACCTTATGCCACAATCCTGCCGCGATTGTGTATGGATGCATGCCGCGGTGCCCGACAAGCGGTCGCAGATGGCAACTTCCCCTGCTGAAACCCGGATTGTTTGACCCGCGACTTCACTCACGCAGCGTGTGCAATCGTGCGTGCTAAATTGCCTCACGTGGCGCAGGCACAGCCACCCTCGCGCGCAACGACGCCCGCGCGCACGAAGCTTGCGGGGCGCGAAAGCCTGTTCCGGTTTGGCAGAAAGCAAATTACCCTCGTTCGCATCTTCACAGACTTGCAGCCTCGGGATCCGCACGCATGACGTCTGCCAACGACCTCTTTTTCAGCCGAACCGGACTTGATCGCGCCGCGGTCGAGCGCATCACGTCGGACGCCCTCAAGGGGGCGGATGATGGCGAGATGTATCTCGAGTACAGGCTGTCGGAGAGCTTCCTGTTCGATGACGGACGCATGAAATCCGCCAGTTTCGACACGACGCAGGGCTTCGGCTTGCGGGCGGTCGCGGGCGAGGCGATCGGCTTTGCGCATTCTTCTTCGCTCGATGAAGACGCCATGCGCCGTGCCGCCGCCGCGGTTCAGGCCGTCAAGAGCGGGCACAGCGGCGCGTGGGCAGATGGGCCGCAGAAGACAAACGTGAAGCTGTACACGGACGCCAATCCCATCGAATCGGCGCCATTCGACGCCAAGACGAAATTGCTTGCCGAGATCGACGCCTACGCCCGTGGCCGCGATCCGCGGGTGCGCCAGGTATCCTGCTCGCTCCACGCCGAATGGCAGGCCGTTTACATCCTCAGGCCGGACGGCCTGGCGGTCCAGGACATCCGCCCGCTCGTTCGGCTGAACGTATCGATCGTGGCCGGCGAAGGCGATCGCCAGGAAACAGGCTCGCACGGGATGGGTGGGCGGCGCTCTCTCGACCTGTACCTGAAGCCTGAAACCTGGAAATTCGCGGTCGACGAGGCGTTGCGTCAGGCGCTGGTGAACCTGCAGTCGGTTCCCGCACCGGCGGGCGTCATGCCGGTCGTCCTGGGGGCGGGATGGCCGGGCGTGCTGCTGCACGAGGCCATCGGCCATGGGTTGGAAGGTGATTTCAACCGCAAGAAAACGAGCGCCTTTGCAGGCCTGCTCGGCGAGCGTGTGGCGTCGCCGGGTGTGACCGTTGTCGATGATGGCACACTCGATTCCCTGCGCGGTTCGCTGTCGGTGGATGATGAAGGCACCCCGACGTCCCGGACCGTGCTCATCGAGGACGGGATCCTGAAGGGCTATCTCCAGGACCGCCAGAACGCGCGGCTGATGGGCATGAAGCCCACCGGCAGCGGGCGTCGACAGTCCTATGGGTGCACCGTCATGCCGCGCATGACGAACACATTCATGCTGGCCGGCCAGCATGACCCGCAGGAGATCATCGCCAGCGTGAAGAACGGGCTTTATGCGGTGAATTTCGGTGGCGGACAGGTGGACATCACCAACGGCAAGTTCGTGTTCAGCTGCACCGAGGCCTATCGGATCGAGGACGGCAAGGTCGGAGCGCCGGTCAAGGGGGCGACCTTGATCGGGAACGGCCCCGACGCCCTGACGCGGGTCAGGATGATCGGCAATGACCTCAAGCTGGACACCGGCATCGGCACCTGCGGCAAGAATGGGCAAAGCGTGCCTGTTGGCGTTGGCCAGCCTTCGCTGCTCATCGAGGGGCTCACGGTCGGCGGGACGGCGGCGTGATGCAGCGCCCTTCCCTGCGGGCTACGGCGCCGGCTGCGCTTTATCGAGATGGCGCGCGCTACCAGGCCGAGCGCAAGGCGATCTTCGGGCGCTCGTGGCTGTTCATGGCCCACGAGAGCGAGCTGCAGGCGGAAGGCGATGCCGTCGCGGCCACGATCGCGGGCTATCCCCTGCTTGTGGTGCGCACTGCCGATGGCATCAAGGGCTACCATAATGTGTGCAGGCACCGGGCTGGCCCGCTGGTTGATGGCGATCGGGAGAACTGCAAGGCGGGGTTCACCTGCAAGTACCATGGCTGGGCCTATACGCTTGACGGGCGATTGCGCAATGCCCGCGATTTCGGCGCCGCCGACGGGTTCGATCCGCGGGCGTTCGGGTTGTTCGGCCTGAAGGTTGAGACCTGGCGCAGTTTCGTGTTCGTGAACGCGGATCCGGCGGCCCGCCCGCTCAACGCCAGCATGCAGCCGCTCGACCGTCGCCTTGGCGCACGCGATTTCAGCGGCCTGGTGCACGCCGAGCGGCGCACGCACGATATCGCCTGCAACTGGAAGGTCTATGTCGAGAATTATCTCGAGGGTTATCACATTCCCAATGTGCATCCGATGCTGAACGAACAGATGGACGCGCTTCGCTACAGCGCATCCGTCGAGGGTGACATCTGCTTCCACAGCGCCCCGCCGCGCGAACCCGGTGCCAGCGTCTATGACGGGATCTGGGCCTTTGCCCTGCCCCATCTCGGGTTCAATTCCTATGGTGATGACGGCCTGATGCTGGAGCGCATGGTCCCTGTCGGTGCCGGTGCGACGCGGCTGGTCTATGATTACTACATGCCGCCAGCGATCGCCGCGGATCCCCAGGCACGCCAGCGCGTGCTCGGAACCTCTGCGATCGTGACGGCGGAGGACAAGTGGATCTGCGAGAAGGTCCAGGCCAACATCGATGCCGGTATCTATGATGCCGGTGTCCTGTCTTCGAAACATGAAGCCGGCGTGGCCTGGTTCCAGGCGCATTTCCAGGCTGTCACGGAAGGAAGCTGATCCATGAGTGCACGCCCTGAAGCCGTTGGCCTGTCATCACGCCGCCTCGAGGCCATCGACACATTCCTGCAGCGTAAATATGTCGACAGCAAGCGCATGCCCGGCACGCTGACGCTTGTCTGGCGGCGCGGCGAGATCGCGCATCTGGGCATGACCGGCATGGCCGATGTCGAGCGTGGCAAGAAGATGGCCGAGGACACGATCTTCCGCATCTACTCGATGACGAAGCCCGTCACGTCGGTCGCCATCATGATGCTGGTCGAACAGGGACTGATTGCGCTTGATGATCCGGTGCACCGGTTCATCCCGTCGTGGAAGGAGCTTGGCGTCTATAATGGCGGGTTCATGGAAACCTTCCGCACCAAGCGCTGCGAGCGGCCGATGCAGGTCATCGACCTCCTGCGCCACACGTCGGGCCTGACCTACGGGTTCCAGCAATCGACCAACGTGGATGCGGCCTATCGCAAGGTGAAGATCGGCGAGATCGAAAAGCACGGCACGCTCGAGGAGATGGTCGAGAAACTGTCGAAGCTGCCGCTCGAGTTCTCGCCCGGCACGGCGTGGAACTATTCGGTGTCGACCGACATCCTGGGCTACATCGTGGGCAAGGTTGCAGGCATTCCCTTCGCGGAATTCCTGCACACGAAGATCTTCAAGCCGCTCGGCATGCATGACACGGACTTCCATGTGCCGGCCGGCAAGCGCGATCGGTTCGCGGCCTGTTATGCAGTCACGCCCAAGGGCGGGATGGACCTGCAGGACGATCCGGCGAAGAGCCCCTATCTCGAGGCGCCCTCGCTGGTGTCGGGGGGCGGCGGACTGGTGTCGACGGCGAACGATTACCTGCGTTTCTGCCGCATGATGATCAACGGCGGCTCGCTCGACGGGGTGCAATTGCTCAGCCCCAAGACGGTCGAGCTGATGACGCAGAACCACCTGCCGGGCGGGCATGACCTGCCGGCGCTGTCGAGGTCGCTGTTCAGCGAGGCGGCCTATAACGGGATCGGCTTCGGGCTTGGCTTCTCGGTGACGATGGATCCCGTGAAGACGATGATCCCCGGCTCGGTCGGCGAGTATTCGTGGGGCGGTGCAGCTTCGACCACGTTCTGGATCGACCCCCGGGAAGACCTGATCGCGATCTTCATGACGCAGCTGCTGCCGTCGAGCGTCTATCCCGTGCGGCGCGAGTTCCGGACGCTGGTCTATTCGTCATTCGTCAGCGAGGCGGGACAACCGTCGCGGCCGCGGGTCGGGTTCTGAACACGTTAATTTCGGTGACAGTGCACTCGTTAATTTCGGTGACAGTGCACTCAATTCCCGCTCCACCTTGCACTCCGCTTCTGGGGGCTAGCAGGGAATTGAGTGCACTGTCACCGAAATTAACGAGTGCACTACCGAAATTGACCTAGTTGACCTGGAGGGTCACCGTGGCTTTTGTTTCGCCGCGCTGGCCGGCGCCGGAGCCTGAGCCGCTGCTGTCGCGGCGGGTGACCAGCAGGCGGTCGCCGACGACGGTGAAGACGCGGTCCTCGCGGTTCTTTGATTCAAAGGACACGACGAAGAAGGCGCTGCCCTTGGACGCGTTCTGGGCGCGGCTTGCCAGCGGACGACCTGCCGGGTCGAGCCAAACGTCCAGGGTCGCCGTCTGCTTGTCGACGAATTGCTGGTTCTTCGGGACAACGAGATCAAGGCTCAGGAGACGTGCCGGCGCTCCATTCCAGGTGTCGGGGCGCTCACCCTTCAGCCTTGCCCCTTCGAGACGGGCCAGCAGGGTCTCGGCGGCGTGGACCATGCTGTGCACGTCGGCATAGTCGAGCTCGTTCAGCGCGTTGCGCGTGGGAATGGGGGCCGTGCTGTCGGATTGGCGCCCTGCTCCCTCTGCCATCGCCCGGACCATGATGTCACGGGGATAGGCGATACGCAGACCTTGCGGACCGTCTTCGGCGGTGACGGATGCCGTGCCATTGGCCGTTCGCTGCTTGTCGTCGTCATCGCGCGAGGTGGTTGAAACCTGGGCTGTCAGCGTGACGCGCAAGGGCGAGGTGCCCTGCAACTTTTCCAGTGCAGCCCTGAGGTCACCCAGGCCGTCTGCGTACGCGGGCCCTGGGTGTGACAGCCCCGCCAGGATCAGCGTTGCCCAAAGTATCGGTTTGCGGACCATGCCCTGCACTCTCCTGATGTGACGCCTGTTCAGCCAAATCTCTTCATGCCTTCGACCCAGGTCTCGCGCACGCCGATGGCGGAGAGGCGCGTCGGGTCAACCTTGAGCGGGTCCTCATCAAGGACGACGAGGTCCGCGTATTTTCCAGGCTCGATCGAACCGATGGCGTGATCCATGTGGATCTGCCAGGCGGCGTCGGCCGTCATCGATCTCAGGCCCTGCTCAACGGTGATGCGCTCTTCGGGCGCCAGCACCTCGCCGCCATCGCGCATGACGCGCGTCACCGCGTTCTCGATGCAGCGCAGCGGGCCGATCTCGGTGACATCGTAGTCGGAATGCAGCGTGAAGCGGACGCCGGCCTTGAGGGCCGAAGCGGTGGCGTCGAGGCGCGCGGCCTTGACGGGTCCGAAAATGCGGTCGCGGAAGGCGCGACCCCAGTAATGGACGTGGCCGATGAGGAACGACGGGGTCAGGCCAAGCTCGGCCATCTTCGCGAAATGCTCGTCCCAGGCGATCGAGCAATGCTCGATGCGATGGCGGTGGTCCTTGCGCGGGCTGGCGGCGAGCGCCTTGCCATAGCAGTCCAGCACGAGGTCGATGGCTGCGTCTCCGTTAGCGTGAATGGCGACCTGCCAGCCGGCGTTGTGCGCGCGTGCGATGCCGGCGGCCAGATCGTCGGCCGGGAAGCTCAGGATCCCGCGGCTGTCGACGTTGAGGTAACGCTCGCGCTGGTAGCCGGTGTTTCCCTGGTTCGAACCGTCGGCCCAGAACTTGAAGCCGAGCAGGCGGAACCAGTCATCGCCCTGCCCCGGCCTTGCGTCCGGGAAGGAAAGCCATTCATCCATGCGGCCGCCGGTCATCATTGCACCCAATCGCACCGGCGAGCGGCGCGTTGCGGCCAGGGCCTGCAGCAAGCGGTATTCGTCGGTTCCGGCAAATACACCAAGGCCCGCATCGACGAGCATCGTGCAGCCCATGCGGGCGGCCTGGTCGAGGACGGCGGCGGCGCTGCCGATGAGGTTCTGCGGGGTCGAGCGCGGAGCGGCTTTCAGGAACGGCGCATAGCTTGTGGCGCCGGCGAGCACACCGGTGAGCTTGCCCGCTTCGTCCTTCATGTACTTGCCGCCTGCGCCCGGGTCCGGCGTTGCCTCACTGACCCCTGCCCGCTCGATCGCAAGCGAATTGACATAGGCCAGGTGACCTGACGCATTCAGCATGAAAACGGGATGCGCCGGGGCGACCCGATCCAGGTCATGGCGCGTGATGTTGGCGTCGCCCCTGCACAGCGACGGGTCGAAGCCGCGGGCCATGATCCACTCGCCCGGCTTGGTCCGTGCCGCCGCTGACGCGAGGGCTGCCATGACACTGTCGATCGTCTCGCATGTCATGGGCCGGGCATCGACGAAGGACGACAGCACGGCCCCCATGACGATGTGGACATGCGGGTCGATGAAGCCGGGCAGGATCGTGCCTCCCTTGGCATCGATGACTTCGGTTCCGGTACCCTTGAGGGCCGCGACTTCGCCACGGGAACCCACGGCTACAATGCGCCCCGCACTGACGGCGATGGCCTCGGCGACCGGCCTTGCGGGGTCCATGGTCCTGACGGTGCCGCCTGTCAGGATGAGGTCGGGATCCCGGCCCGGCTGCGGCTGGCGCGCGGGTGTCGCCCCCGGCAGGGCTGCAAAACGGGACCGTGCCCTGGCGCTGCCGCGCGAAAAAAGACCCTGGATCGGCGGCGCACAGCAGAGGCAAGCGGGAGCAGTCATTTCTGGCGACCCTCGGAATTGAGCGTTCAACCTATAGCGGCTTGAGCCCTCCGGCCAGACCCTGTAAGTGCAATTGCAACAAGCAAAATCAGCCCTGAGAGGAAAACGCCATGACGACTGCCCCGCAGCTGCCCCCCGGCTTCCCCGCCATGTCGATCGAGCAGGCCCACAAGCTGCTGATGTCGGCTCCCGCTTCGCCGTTCGAGGTCGAGGAGAAGGTGATCCGCGGGGTCAAGATCAAGACCTGGAAGAATGCCCCGCCGTCACTGGCCGCGGTGTTCGAGGCCAGCCGCCCCTTTGGCGCACGGGACTACCTGGTCAATGAAGACGAGCGCGTCACCTTCGATGCCCATCGCCGGGCGGTGGTGAAGCTTGCCCACCAGCTGATCGCCGACGGCGTGAAGAAGGGTGACCGCGTTGCCATCATCATGCGCAACCTGCCGGAGTGGTCGGTTGCCTTCTGGGCTGCGGTCCATGCGGGTGCGATCGTCACACCGCTCAATGCGTGGTGGACGGGGCCAGAGCTTGAGTACGGCCTGACGGACTCGGGCACCAAGATCGCCATTGCGGATGCCGAACGCTGGGAGCGGCTGCGCGAGCACGTCAACAACTGTCCGGAGCTGAAGCGCGTCTATGTCTCGCGATCGAGCGAGGAGATCGCCGATCCGCGCGTGGGTCGGCTTGAAGATGTGATCGGTGGCCCCAAGAGCTGGGCCACGCTTCCCGAGGGTACGCTGCCGACGATGCCGCTCGACCCGGAGGACGATGCCACGATCTTCTACACCTCGGGCACGACCGGAAAGCCCAAGGGCGCGGTCATCACGCACCGCAATATCGTCTCGAATTTCTTCAACGCGATGTGCGCTCAGGCGCGCTCGTTCCTGCGCCGTGGCGAGGCGCTGCCTGCGCCCGATCCGACGGTGCAGAAGGCAACGCTGATCTCGGTGCCTCTGTTCCATGCGACGGGCTGCTTTGCGATCATGCTGCCAGCCGTGCTTGCCGGGTCCAAGATCGTCATGCAGCGAAAGTGGAACGCCGACCAGGCGTTGGAACTGATCGAGCGCGAGAAGATCACGAACGCAGGTGGCGTTCCGACCATTGCATGGCAGATCATCGAGCATCCGCGCTTCCACGAGTTCGACCTGTCGTCGCTCGAAACCATCTCCTATGGCGGTGCGCCATCGGCGCCGGAACTCGTGCGGCGCATGAAGGAACGTTTCCCGCTGATCAAGCCCGGCCAGGGCTGGGGCATGACCGAGACGTCGGCAACGGCGACCAGCAATTTTGCCGAAGACTACGAGCGCAAGCCCTCGAGCTGCGGCGTGCCCTCGCCCACCGGCGAGGTCAAGATCGTGGGCGACAAGGGGCAGACGCTGGGCCCGAACGAGGTGGGCGAACTCTGGTATCGCGGCCCCATCGTCGTGCGCTGCTACTGGAACAAGCCCGAGGCCACGGCCGAGACCTTCATCGACGGCTGGGTGAAGACGGGCGACCTTGCGAAGATCGACGAAGAAGGTTTTGTCTACATCGTCGACCGCGCAAAGGACATGCTGATCCGCGGCGGCGAGAACATCTACTGCGTGGAGGTCGAGAACGCGCTCTATGACCATCCGGCGGTGATGGATGCGGCCGTCATCGGCATCCCGCACCGGACGCTGGGCGAGGAGCCGGCGGCAGTCGTGCACCTGAAGCCCGGCACGAAGGCCAGCGAAGAGGAATTGCGCCACCACGTCGCGCAGAAGATCGCCGCCTTCAAGGTGCCCGTGAAGATCGCCTTCCTGCCCGAGACGCTGCCGCGCAATGCGAATGGAAAGATCATGAAGCGGGACCTGAAGGCGATCTTCGGCGGGTGAAGGGCTGAGGATTTTCCGGAGACAAACTCCCTCCCCCGCGCATTCGCG
>JBEIHO010000063.1:0-16449 GCA_040381215.1 Alphaproteobacteria bacterium
CATGTCGCCCAATTACGGGTTGATCGCGTTTGCACTCGTCCTCTCGGGGCTTGGCTTCGGGATGTTGCGCCCGGGTTTCGCGGGGGCATCCTCGCTGGCTGTCTCCCCGGACGAGCAGGGTGCCATGGCGGGTCTGACGGGTGGGGCCGGCGCCGCCGGCTTTATCTTTGCCCCGTTGATCGGCAATGCGCTGTACGGGCTCGATCCCACGCTGCCCTACATCCTCGGCACGGTGCTGATGGGCACGCTGCTCGTCTATCTGATGCGCAGCCGGACGCTCAAGAGCGCCATCATCCGTGACCGCGCGGACCTGATCGACCCGCATCCACCGGCCTAGCCGGCCAGGCGCAGCGTCTGCAGCAGCGAGACCGTGGCAAACCCGTCGGCAGGCACGCCGATCTTGCGCTGGAACGCCCGGATCGCTTCACGCGACTTCCGGCCCAGCACGCCATCAGGCTCGCCAACATCGAAACCCCGGCGATTGAGCAGCATCTGCAACTCCAGCCGGTCGGTTCGCGACAGGATCGGTGTCTCGCCGCGTGGCCAGTCGGCGGCAAATCCGGCGCCGCCTTCGAACCGGCGTGACAACTGGCAGATCGCCAGCGCATAGGAAATGGCGTTGTTGTAGGCCAGAACCGCCTTGAAATTGGGATAGGCGATGAAAGCCGGTCCCTTGTGGCCTCCCGGCAGGATCACCGCCGCCGGTGCATCGATGCTCAAGCCCGTGCGGCCCTGAAGGCTGTTGCCGTTCTGCTGCGTGACACCAAGGGCAACCCACTCCTTCACGCTCTTCTCGATCGAGATGTCGGCCAGGGCATGATCAAACCCGGCGGGAAGGCGTACCTCGTCGAAGCAGGGGGCATCCTGCTGCCAGCTCTTGTTGGCCAGGTAATTCGCTGTCGAGTTGAAGACATCAGCCTTCGTTTCCCACAGATCGCGCCGGCCATCACCGTTGCCGTCTTCCGCGTATTGCAGGAAGGCCGTGGGAATGAACTGCGTCTGCCCCATGGCACCGGCCCACGAGCCGATCATGCGGCGAGGCTCGATGTCGCCCGACTGGATGATCCGCAGCGCGGCGAGCAGTTGCTCGCGGCCGAAGGTTGCGCGCCTGCCCTCGAAGGCCAGCGTCGCCAGCGCCTCGATGACGTTGAAGCCGCCCATGTTGCCGCCGAAATTGCTCTCGAGGCTCCAGATCGCCGTGATGATGCTGGGCGGCACGCCATGCTTGTCTTCTGCCCGGCCCAGCGAATGGCTGAACCGGCTCATGTGATCGCGGCCTTTTTCGACACGGCTCGCCGAGACGGCGCTGTCCATGTAGTCCCAGATGGCGCGGCTGAATTCCGGCTGGTTCTCGTTCAGGTCGACAACCCGCGCATTCAACCGGACCCCGGCAAGGGACCGGTCCAGCGTGTCGGCCGTGATCCCCTGCGCAAGGGCATCGGCGCGGAAACGGACAAGAAAGGCCTGGAACTCGGCCGTCCGGTCGACCGGGTCGTCCGCGACAGGCGTCGACATGCGCACCGCCGGATCGGCGCTTGCGGCATTTGGGCCCAGTCCGGCCGGCAGCAGGGCCAAGACCGCAGCGGCAAGCCCAATTCGAAGGAAACTCAGCAAGGCAGCACCTCGTTCACCACAAATCGATGCCACGATGCAGGCGCGCAAATCAAGGGAAACAGCCGCACCGATCCCGCTTTGCGCGTTGACAATACGCGCCGGTCACACTACTGATCCGCCCCTCGAATTTGGCCCTGCAGGGCCGCACGCCGCGGGTAAAGCCAATGAAAATCCGGAATTCTCTGAAATCTCTGAAGGGCCGCGACAAGGATTGCCGCGTCATCCGCCGCAAGGGTCGCGTTTACGTGATCAACAAGAAGAACCCGCGCTTCAAGGCCCGCCAGGGCTGATTGCCGGCCTTATTGCGGGCCCGACCGCCTCAGCATCCTGAGGACACGCCGCGCGGCCTGTCGGCCGCTCTCGTAGGCGCCATTAACGGTCTGGACCGCCTTGTCTCCCAGCGCCTCTCCTGCCAGGTGAATACCCTCATGAATGGGGGCCCTGAGCACGTCCCGGGCCCGCAGGCGGCCCGGTCTGGCTGAGGCAACCGACCCCAGCACCAGGGGATTGCGTCCCCAGTTCGTCGAGGCGCTCGCCACCAGCCCGCGTGTCCCCGCGCTTCCCAGCATGTCTCGCAGCGCCTCCATCGCGAAATCGACATGCGCGCGTGCGCTCCGCGGCTCAAGGTCAAGCGCCAGCGATCCACCCGCGCTGCAGACCATCATCGGCGTGCCGAAGGGCCGCACCAGAAATTCCACCGCCCGCTGGTCCGCCGCCCGCGTCAGCAGCACCGCGTTCTCCGGGAAGGCAAGGGCAGGGCTGCCGGTTGCGAACGACAAGCCGATCTTGAGCATCGACCCCATCTGGAAACCCTCGATGGCGCTCTGATGCGCCTGCGGCAGGCCGGGCTCGAAGGCGATCGATCCCGACGCCAGCACGCCCAGCGAAGCCGTGACGATCACGGCGCGTGCGCGCAGCCCGCCCCGGCTTGTCTGCACGGCAACGTCGCCGCCCCGCAGCAGGCTGATGCGCAACACCGTGGTGCCGACCGAAATCGGCAACCCGGTGGCAAGCCGGCCGACCAGGGTTCCAAGTCCCTGCCGCACAAGCCGGCTTGGCTCCACCTCATGGCGATTGAACCAGTCCTTGACCGAGACCTGCTCAAGATCGAGCCCCATGTCGAGCGGCCCGATCTTCGCCGCGGCCGTCGCCAGCCATGCCCGGTCCTGCGGCGCCATCAGGGCAAAGGTCGACGGGTTCACCTCGCCCGCGGCAACGTCCGTCTCGCCTTCGGCCGCTTCTGCAAGCGCAACACTGTAAAGATCGAGCGCCCGCTCGAAGGCCGCGTTCGCCCCCGCCGGCAGTCGCTTGCCATCGTCGAACAGGATTTCCTTCGGCTGCGCCAGCGCCGTGCTGAAACGGTAAAGCTGTGCAAAGCCATGGAGCGGATTGAAATCGGCGCGCCGCAGCCACATCGCCCCCTGGTCGAACGGAAGCCCGAAGCTCGCAGTATCCGTGTAGCAGCGCCCGCCCACGCGCGGCGCGGCTTCAAGCACCTGCACCTTCCGGCCCGCATCCACCAGCACACGGGCAGCGGCCATGCCCGCGACCCCGGCCCCAACCACGACGACGTCAGGATCCCTGAACCGCGTGGCCCCCGTCAGCAGGGGAGCCCCCGCTGAAAGCACGGCAAGATCACGGCGGGTAAGCTTCATGGCGAAGGTCGCTTGGAACGTCGGATCGCTTAGCCTAGCATGCACCTCATGCGTATCGGCATCTTTCTGCTTTCATTCTTTCTGCTCTTTGCTGGCAGCGCGTCCGCTGACCAGAAGGACCCGCGCCTCGCGTCTTTCTTTAACCAGTTGTCCAAGGTCCGCAGCCCCGTCGAGGCGGGCGCGCTGACGATGCAGATCGCCGAGCTCTGGCGCGCCTCGGGCAGCGACACGGCAGACCTCCTCATGGACCGCGCCGCGGCGTCGATCGAGCAGCAGGACTATGACACCGCCCTGAAGCTGCTGAATGCGGTGATCCAGATGAAGCCGGAATACGCCGAGGTTCATTACCGCCGGGCTGACCTCTTCCTGCGCATGGACAGCACCGAGCAGGCCGCAGCCGACCTCGCCCGGGCCGTGGCACTCGAGCCCCGCGACTTCCGTGCCCATGCCCTGATCGGCAGCATCGCCGACGACGCAGGCCAGTTTGTGGCCGCTCTCGCAGCCTACCGTCGCGCGCTCGATCTCAACCCGACCATGGATGGCGTGATCAAGCGCGCCAATGAGCTGAGCGACCTCGCCAGAAGCCGGACAGACCTCTGAGCGAAAGCCTTATCCCGTGAAGGCCGCAGGCTTGCGTCCGACGAACGCAACCCGCAGCAGGTTCGTGGCGCCGGGCGTACCAAGCGGAACGCCTGCCGTGACGACGATACGCTGTCCCGACGCGGCAAACCCCTCGCGATAGGCGATCTGGCACGCCCGCTCGCTCATGTCCTCGAAGCTCTGTGCGTCTTCCGTGACCACGCAGTGCAAGCCCCAGGCCAGCGCAAGTCGCCGTCCCGTCCTCACAACCGGCGTCAACGCGATGATTGGCACACCCGGACGCTCGCGCGAGGCCCTGATCCCCGTCGAGCCCGAACCCGTCCAGCAGACGATGGCTGCCGCACGGATAGTCTGCGCAACCTGTCGCGACGCCGCCGTGATGGCATCGGGCGTTGTCGCTTCCGGCTCCGGCCGCTGCGCTTCCATCATGGTGCGGTAATAGCTGTCGCCCTCGATCGAGCGGGCGACACGGTCCAGCATTTCAACCGCCTCCACCGGATATTTTCCTGACGCCGATTCTGCCGACAGCATGACAGCGTCAGCCCCGTCGAAGACGGCGGTTGCGACGTCGGAGACCTCGGCGCGCGTGGGCAGGGGGCTCGTGATCATCGATTCCAGCATCTGCGTTGCCACCACGACCGGTTTGCCGGCAGCACGCCCGACGCGCGTGATCTGCTTCTGCCGCGCCGGCACCTGCTCGATGGGCAATTCGACGCCCAGGTCGCCGCGCGCGACCATCAGGGCATCCGACAACTCGGCAATCTCGGAAAGCCGATCCAGGGCCGCTGGCTTTTCGATCTTCGAGAGGATCCCGGCCCGGCCAGCCACGATCTTGCGGGCTTCGGCGACGTCTTCCGGCCTTTGCACGAACGACAGCGCAATCCAGTCGACGCCCAGTTCCAGCGCCCTGTCGAGGTCCGCCCGGTCCTTCGTCGACAGCGCCGCAATCGGCAGCACGACGTCGGGTACGTTCACGCCCTTGCGATCCGTCAGCCGCCCGCCGAATTCCACCCGCGCAGTGGCGCTGTCACCATTGACGCTCTCCACGCGAAGCCGCAGGCGCCCATCGTCGATGAGTAATTGCCCGCCCGGCTTGAGCACCGCGAAGATTTCCTTGTGGGGCAGGTAGAGGTGGTGCGCATCGCCAGGCGAAGGATCAAGGTCGATCTTGACGATGGACCCTGTTTCAAGATCAACGCCGCCGCCAGCCATTGCGCCGATCCGAAGCTTCGGCCCCTGCAGGTCGGCGAGGATGCCGATCGGTCGCTCAAGTTCGGTCTCGATGCCACGGATGGTGGAGACATAAGCCGCAAGCGTCGCATGATCCGTGTGGCTCATGTTGATGCGGAACACGTCCGCGCCCGCTTCGAACAAGCGCTTGATCGTGGCGGCATCGCGCGAGGCCGGGCCCAGCGTAGCCAATATCTTGACGTTCCGGCGCCGCCGCATGTGCGTCCCTGTTATCCCTTGGTTGGATCGGCCTGGATATTAGTCTGAAAGGTTCTGAACCCAGGTTAATTCTTTGTCCGTATCGACCGTGAAAAAGCGCGCCTTGCCCAGCTTGCGCTGCCGGCAATCCTTTCGGCCCCGGATCGAGAAATTCTTTGCCTTGACGCAGAATGTCCGCGTGCCATCCCAGTCGCCGTCAACCCCCTCCTGGGCAGCATGCAGGAAATAATAGCGCGTCTTGAGTTTCCCCTTCAGGATGTTGCGACAGGCCTGGGGCTTGACCCGCCACCAGCCCTCGCTGGCCCACTCATCGCCGGCCTTGAAACCGATGGCCACCACCGCCGTATGGCGGGTCTTGTTGCACACGGTGAAGTCGGCCAGCGCTGGAAGTGCTGTCGCAAGCAGGCACGCGCTCGCGCCGAGCACCAGTCGCAGCAGGATGTGGCGTCGGATGTGGAGCATGAACGGTGGGCGGGCCGCGTACGAGGGGTCAAGGCGAAGGCAGGATCAGGATCGCACGCAAATCGTTGACATTTGTTCTCGTTGGCCCGGTAACGATTTCCTGCCCGAGGGTTTTGAAGAGCAGGGCGCTGTCGTTGCGGTCCGCAATGTTTCTTAAATCGAGCCCGCAGGCCTGCGCGCGCGACAATGTATCGGGTCCGATCCAGCCACCGGCGACGTCGTCGCTACCGTCGATCCCGTCGCTGTCACAGGACAAGGCCCAGATCCGCCCGTCACCCTGCACCGCTTGTGCGAGCCCCAGGAGATATTCGCGGTTCGGCCCTCCCGCACCGGGCCCGCGCACCTGCACCGTCAGTTCCCCACCCGACAGCAGAAGCAGGGGAACACGGCCCGGTTCCATGTGACGGGCAATCTCCCCGTGCGCAAGGCCGGTTTGCCGCGCATCGCCTGAGATGTTGACCCCCAGCACCATGGTGTTGATCGCGAGGCTCTGGGCGGCGTCACAGGCTGCTGCGATCAGGTCGGCACTGCGCGCCACGCAGGAAAAGCGCGCTTTGGAAAGCAGCGGATCCTGTGGCTTGGGGCTCTCAAGCGCCCGATCTGACAGCACGCGCCTGATCGCGTCGGGCACGTCGATGCGATGGCGTTCCAGAACCGCGGCTGCATCTGCCCGCGTCGTCGGGTCCGCAACTGTCGGCCCCGATGCGATGACCGACGCATCGTCGCCGACAACGTCGGAAATCGCCAGTGCAAGGACATCCGCAGGATATGCCCGTGTCGCGAGCCGTCCCCCCTTGATCGCCGACAGGTGCTTGCGCACGCAGTTGATGTCGCCGATAGCGGCACCGCTGCGCACCAGGGCGCGCGTCACCGCCTGCTTGTCGGCAAGGCCAATCGACCCAAGGGGTGACGCAAGAAGCGCTGACCCGCCACCCGACAGCAGCACCAGCAGCAGGTCTCCCTCACCAAGCCGGTCGGCCAATTCGAGCGCGGCGTGCCCGGCCTCCAGGCTCGCTTCATCTGGAACCGGGTGGCGCGCCTCGATGAGGCGCAGGGATCGCAACGGGACACCATGCCCCTGCCGGGTCACCACGAGCCCCCCATCCACCGGTCCCCACGCATCTTCCACCACGGCCGCCATGGCTGCAGCGGCCTTGCCGGCAGCCAGGACAAAGACCCTGCCCGTCGGCCGGGGCGGTAGCGCCGCAGGCAGGACGCGTCGAGGGTGGCAGCCATCAACGGCTGCCAGGAAGATCTGCTCAAGCACAGCTGGCGGCGCCTGCATGGTTCCTCGTGGAGCAGGTTGCGACAATCGAGCCGTCACGCCCGGCACGACCTCTAGCCTATCATTGTACCGTCGTCAGCGCTGGTTGGTGTCTCGTGTCTTCAGCACCTGCATTTGAAGGTTTCTGCACGCAGGCCGATCCCCGGATCATCCTGGTCTGCGATCACGCGTCGAACCACATTCCGGCGGAATATGACGGCCTGGGGCTGCGCCACGATCTTCTCGAAACCCACATTGCCTACGACATCGGTGCGGCAGCGGTGACCCGGGCGATGTCCGAGGCCTTGCAGGCACCGGCAATCCTTGGCACGCATTCCCGCCTCCTCATCGACTTGAACCGCGGCGAGGATGACCCGACGCTGGTCATGAAGTTGTCGGACGGTGCGATCATCCCGGGAAACGCGAGGGTAACCCCGGCCGAGATCGAGCGACGGACCGAGCGCTACTATCGGCCCTATCATGCCGCCATTGCCGGCCTCGTCGCCGCTGCGCGCGCACGAACGGTTTCGCCGACCCTCGTTTCGATCCATTCCTTTACCCCCCAATGGAAGGGCAGGCCGCGGCCTTGGCAGGTTGGCGTGCTCTGGTCCCGCCGGGATCAGCGGTTGTCCTCGCGCCTCTTGTCGATCCTGCGGCAGGAGCCCGACCTGTGCGTCGGCGACAACCAGCCTTATTCGGGCGAGCTTCAAGGCGACTGCATGGATCGCCATGCGCTCGAAACGGGCCTCCCGCATGTTCTCATCGAGCTGCGCCAGGACCTCGTAGGCACCCCCGCCGGCGCAAAGGCTTGGGCCGCGCGCCTCGTGCCATTGCTGCAGCGCGCGATCGCGGGCATGAAGGACGCCTGAGCGACAAGGAGGCCGCCCCACCATGGAAGACAGGACCCGCAACGAGATCGAAGCCGCGGTTTTCCGCCGCCTGGTCGAGCATCTGCGCGCCAGGACCGACACCCAGAACATCGATCTCATGAACCTCGCCGGCTTTTGCCGGAATTGCCTGGGCAATTGGTACGAGGAGGCAGCCCGCGAGCGGGGCGTGCAACTCACGCGCGATCAGGCGCGCGAGACGATCTACGGTATGCCCTACAGCGAGTGGAAATCCCGCTACCAGACCGAGGCAACCGTGGCGCAAAAGGATGCTTTCGAATTATCCCACAAGAAACATGGCTAGGTCCCGTTGATCGCCGGACCTGCGCTGACTAGGGTTCGCGCCCTCTGAAGCCGCGTTCTCAAGAACAGCAATGGGATTCCTGCCATGGCCAAGCCGAATTTCGCGAAGGATCAGCTGAAGTCGCTCGTCGAGCGCGTCGAGCGCCTCGAGGAGGAAAAGGCCGCCCTGGGCAATGACCTCAAGGAGGTCTACGCCGAGGCCAAGGGCCAGGGCTTTGACACCAAGATCATGCGCCAGGTCGTGCGTATCCGGAAGATGGAAGCCCACGAGCGCGAGGAGCGCGACGCGCTCCTCGATCTCTATCTCTCGGCCCTTGGAATGGCCCGTTAGGCCGGCAGGATAACGCCGGGCGCAGGCCTTCAGGCCGCGCCCGCCTGCTCGTCATCAAGTCCCATCTCGCGCAGCTTGCGATAAAGGGTCGAGCGCCCGATCCCGAGCCGGCGCGCGACTTCGGACATGTGCCCTTCGTACTTCTCGATCGCAAAGCGGATGAGTTCGTGTTCGATCTCCTCCAGCTTGCGAAGATGACCGTCGATGCCGGTCAGCGTGACCCCGGAGGCGACCAGTTGGTCGACAACGGCGCTGGCGCGTTGTGGCCCCACGGGATGAATGTCGGAGCCAACGTCACCTGCCTCGTCCCTTGAAGGTTCCACGCAGATGCCCATCTGGCTTGCGATCTGCGGGAAGTCACCCGTTCGCAGGCATTCGCCGTCGCACAGGACCACGGCCCGGAACACGGTGTTCTCGAGCTGCCGGATATTGCCGGGCCATCCATAGGTCTTGAGCATGTCGAGCGCCGCCCGATCAATGCCGACGATCTTCTTGTTCTCCTCGACGGCGAAGCGCTGGATGAACAATTCCACCAGCCCGTCGATGTCCTCGCGCCGCTCGCGCAAGGAAGGCAGTTGCAGCGGAAAGACATTGAGGCGGTAGAAAAGGTCTTCCCTGAATTTGCCCTCGGCCACCTGTTGCTGGAGGTTGCGGTTCGTCGCCGAGATCAGGCGGATGTCCACCTTCACCGGACGCTTCGCGCCCACCGGATCGACTTCGCCCTCCTGGATCGCGCGCAGCAGCTTGACCTGCATGTCGAGCCTCAGTTCGCCGATTTCATCGAGGAAAAGCGTGCCGCCATTGGCCTCCTGGAACTTGCCGATGTGACGGTCCACGGCACCCGTGAAGGCGCCCTTCTCGTGACCGAACAGGATGCTTTCGATCAGCGTATCGGGAATGGCGCCGCAATTGACGGCCACGAAAGGTTTTCCGGCCCTGTCGGAAGCGCCCTGGATGGCGCGCGCGAGCACTTCCTTGCCGACGCCGCTCTCGCCTTCGATGAGGATCGGGATATGCGACTGTGCGGCCCGATCGGCCAGGCGCAGCGTCTGGCGCATCGCCGGGCTCTCGGCGATCAGGTCGCCCAGCGACAGGCGGTTATCGGTGACCTTTTTCAGGCGCTGGATCTCGCCATTGAGCGCCTTGACCTTCAGGGCATTCTGGATCGACACCTGCATGCGTTCGGGGCTGGCCGGCTTCACAAGGAAGTCGTCGGCACCCGCGCGCATGGCCGCGACGGCCGTATCGACGCCACCCTGCGCTGTAAGCACGATGACCGGCAGGGCAGGGTGTGTCGGCCGCAACCGACCCAGCACCGCCAGCCCGTCCATTCCCGGCATGACCATGTCCAGCAGCAGCAGGCTGATACCCGCGCCCTTGGGACCCGCCAGGATATCGAGCGCTTCCTGCCCTGAGGCGGCAGTGATCACCTGGATCCCGCATTTCTCGACCTGCGCCTGCAGCAACCGGCGTTGTGTCGGATCGTCATCCACGATGAGCGTCGTATGCGCCATGAAAGCCACCCTTTGTTTTTGCTTGTTTGTCGTGGCCCAATCTGACCCAGCCGGAGTAAAAGTCGCTTTAAGCCGTTTCACTTCGGGCCAGATTTATTGTTTCTTTACCAAGGCGCGGGGCCCGGCATGTGATGCCGGCGCTACAGCTGGCGCCAAATAAGAGGCGCGGCGGACACAAATGCTTGCAAGCGGCAGGGGATGATGAGACCTTCAATTCGCTTTTCAGATGTCCGGCTCGCGGGGGAAGCTCTGCTCACAGGGCAAGCGAATGGGGGCTCGGAAAAGCTCATCGAGGGGGTGAAGCGCGGCGCACAATGCCTGGGGGGGCTTGTGCGCCGCTGCTGTTTTGGCGTCCTGGCGCTGTCGCTTCCAGCGTGTGCGACCCTCGACGTAACACCCTTTTTGCGCGAACAGATCACGGGCGACACCTGGCGCGCCTGTCTTGCCCGCGAATACCAGGCGCAAGCCCGCCAACAGGTCCGCAACGGCCGCAACTGGTCGCTGGCAACCAGCCTCAGCACCAAGGGCAGGGCGGCACTGCAGGGGGTCGATCCAGCGCCGGAGCCCTTGCCGGAGGCCCTGCAACCCCGCGCCATGGCCTTGCAGGCCGCCCTGTTGTCCCGAGGCCGGACCTGCGCCTGTGCCACAAGCGCAGCGCATCTCGACGGCTGGGCGATGGCCCTCGACGAGGACCCGGCCCGAGACCAGATCGCTGTCGCTACGGCATTCGACCGCGCACTGAGCACCTGCAGCAAAGCTGATTGATGCCGTGGGACGCGTCTGTCATACAACCCACGAAGGAACATGACCGACGAAGAAAACACCCTCGGCCGAAGGCTCAAGCGCTACGCCGACGTCACGACCACGATCGGCGGCACCGCCGCGCGCATGGCGGGATCCCGCATGCTGGGCATCGAGCGTGACGAGAAGGTCGAGGCCGCCGACATCAAGGCGGCACTCGGCAACCTGAAGGGCCCCCTGATGAAGGTGGCCCAGATGCTCTCGACGGTGCCCGACCTCGTGCCCGCGAATTTTGCCGCCGAACTCGCGACCCTGCAGACCCAGGCCCCCCCGATGGGGTGGCCCTTCGTGCGCCGCCGTATGGCCGCGGAACTGGGCCCGGACTGGGAGAAGAGGTTCAAGTCCTTCGAACGCGAGGCATCCGCCGCCGCTTCGCTGGGCCAGGTTCACAAGGCCGTCGATGCAACGGGGCGCCAGCTTGCCTGCAAGCTGCAATACCCGGACATGGCATCGGCAGTGGAGGCGGACCTCGCGCAACTGAGGATCCTCTTCTCGCTCTACCGACGCATGGACCGGGCCATCGATCCCTCCGAGATCGCCGACGAGGTCGGCGCGCGCCTGCGTGAGGAGCTCGACTACCGCCGCGAAGCCGCCCATGTCGCCCTCTACCGCCTGATGCTGAAGGACGTCGCGGGCGTCCACGTGCCGGAAGTCCTGCCCGAACTTTCGACCGGCCGCTTGCTGACCATGACCTGGATCACCGGCAAGCCCATCCTCGAATTCAAGACAAGGCCGCAGGCCGATCGAAACCGCATCGCCGAGACGATGTTCAGGGCCTGGTGGCGCCCCTTCAGCCACTACGCCGCGATCCATGGTGACCCGCATCTCGGCAATTACACGATCCGCGACGATCTTGGGTTGAACCTGCTCGACTATGGCTGCATTCGCACCTTCCGTCCCGAGTTTGTCGGCGGCGTCATCGCGCTCTACACGGCGCTCCTGAAAAATGACCGAGATCTCGCGGTTCATGCCTATGAGACCTGGGGCTTCCGCAACCTGAAGAACGAATTGATCGACGCCCTGAACATCTGGGCAGGCTTCATCTATGCGCCCATGCTGGATGACCGCGTGCGAACCGTTGCCGATGGCATCGAGCCATCCGCCTACGGACGAAAGGAGGCCTTCCAGGTTCACCAGCTGCTCAAGGAGCTGGGACCCGTCAAGCCTCCGCGCGAATTCGTTTTCATGGATCGCGCCGCGATTGGTCTCGGTGCGGTCTTCCTGCACCTTCAGGCCGAATTGAATTTCCATGACCTCTTCAACGCCGAGATTGCGGATTTCTCGCTGGCCGACGTGAAGGCAAGCCAGAAGACTGCCTTTGAATTGGCCGGCGTGCCGTTGCCAGCTTGAGGACCGGGACATGAGCGTAGACGACTACTGGAGCCTCTTTGCCATCGAGGCCGAACGCATCGGTTCGCCCCTCTACGCAAGCCTGGCGCTTCATATCCGCGACGACGCACGCATCCGCACGATCGCCGAGAAGGCAAAGCCTGGCCAACCGCATGCCAACATCATCCTCGGCGCTGTCCACTATCTGCTGTACGAAGGCCGCCCGCATGTCCTGAAAGGCCGGTATCCCAGCCTGACGCCCGGCGCCGTACCCGGCCCCGGCGTCTACGAGGCCTTCCGCGATTTCTGCCTTCAATACGAGGAGGACGTGACACATCTCGTCACGTCCCGCGTGACCAACACCAACGAGGTCGCCCGCTGCACCGCGCTGCTGCCGGGTTTTCAGCACGTCGCGCGCGAGGCAGGCTCCGGCCTTCATATGGTCGAGATCGGGCCCAGTGCCGGCTTCAACCTCAACTGGGATCTCTACGCGTATTCCTATCGCCGCGAGGGCAGGGAAGTGGCCGCCTGCCCAACGCCGGACGCACGCCTCAGCCTGATGGCGGAGGCCCGCGGCCCGCTTGTGCCGGTCATCGATCCGCGCATGCCCAAGGTGCTGAGCCGCCTCGGGCTGGAACTGAACCCCGTTCGCCTGTCGGATCCCGCCGACCGCCTCTGGCTCAAGGCGCTGATATTCCCCGAGCTGCAGCCGCGCATCGCGCGCCTCGACGGCGCCATCGCAACCGCCCTGCAGCACCCGCCGCCGATCCGGTTCGGCGATGCGCTCGATCTCATCACGCCGACGCTCGAGGCGCTGCCGGCGTCAGGCACGCCCGTCGTCTATCATTCCTTTGTCACCTACCAGTTCTCGACCGACATGCAGCGCCGCTTCGACGAGGCCCTTCTCGTTCACTCGATGCGACGGCCGCTCTATCGGGTCAGCGTCGAATGGGAACAGGCCGAGCACCCGGTCCGCGTCTCCCGCTATGACAAGGGGCATGCGAGCAGCATCGTGCTCGCAGACTGCAATCCGCATGGAGCCTGGATTGAATGGCGCCACAGCGAACCGGAATGAACCGATGACGGATGACCTTCTCGAAGAAAATGTCCCCGAAATTCCGGAGGGCTACGTCCGCATGAACTGGTTCCAGGGTTTTGGTCGCCAGATCGGACCCCTGTACGAGCGCGTGAACCCGGATCGCAGCTATACCCGTGCTTTCCTCGTCTCCGAGGCGCACACCAATGGCATGAGGAATTGTCACGGTGGCATGCTGATGGCGTTCGCCGACATGGCTCTCGGGCATGCCATCTCCCTGCAGGAAAACCGTTACTGGGTCACGGTTCGCATGGTGACGGACTTCGTGGAGTCCGCCCATGTCGGCGACTGGGTCGAGGGCGCAGGCACGATCACCGGCCGTGACGCGGACATCTTCACGGTGACCGGTCGCATCTGGTGCGGCGAGCGGACGATCATGGCCGCGACCGGCATATTCAAGGCGCTGGGCACCCGCCCACCGCGTCGGAAGGCCTGACATGTCCGAGCCAGCATCAAGACTGGGGCCACTGGCCCGCTTCAACGGCCAGCGCGTCACGGGCCCCGACTGGTTCGAGGCGGCCGTCGCAACGCCGTGCGAGAGCAACGTCATCGACGTTGCCGGCGCCCGCATCCATTATCTGCGATGGGGCGACCGCTCCAAGCCGGGCCTGCTGCTTGTTCATGGTAACGGCGCGCACGCCTTCTGGTGGAGTTTCATCGCCCCCTTCCTCGCCCGCGAGTACAATGTCGCGGCGCTTGACCTGTCGGGCATGGGCGACTCGACCCATCGCGCCGCTTACGGCATGGATCTCTTCGTCGAGGAGGAAATGGCTGTCGCAGCCCATGCCGGCATGTTCGAGAACGCCGAGCCCCCGGTCATCGTGGCCCACTCCTTCGGTGGATTTGCCACCATCCTGGCCGGGGCCCGCCATGGTGACCGCCTGGCGGGGACGGTGATCGTGGATTCCCCCGTTAACCCGCCCGACCGACCCGGCGGCCCGCCGCACCGCGAGTCGCGACCGCATCGGATCTATCCGACGTTGACCGAAGCGTTGTCCCGGTTCCGCCTGGCACCAGAGCAGCCTTGCGAGAATGACTACATCGTCGATTTCATTGCCCGCAAGTCGCTGCGTGCGGTCGAGGGTGGGCTGACCTGGAAGTTCGACCCCTCGCTGTGGACCCATCGCTTCTCGATCGGAGACACCGCCGCCTGCCTGCGCAACACAAGGTGCCGTATCGCCATCATGCGCGGTGAGAACTCGGTCCTGATGCCCCCCGAAGTCGGCGAGTACATGTACAGCCTCCTCGGCCATGCCGCCCCCGTCATCGAGATCCCGCAGGCGCGTCATCACGTGATGCTCGACCAGCCGCTCGCCTTTGTCGCCGCCCTGCGGGCCCTGCTGGCCGACTGGAACCATTCGCGGCCGACGCGTCGGGTCTAGGACCGGTGCGCGAGCCCCGGGGATTTCGGCGCGGAGCAGGACAAAAAGCGCACCAAACTGCGGTTGCCCCCCGCGCCTCGATTGCTATAGTCCGGCCCAAGCGGCGCAGACGCATGCCTCACCCAAGGACACTTCAATGGCTTCAGGACCCAAATCCGAATACAAGCGCGGAACCATGGATATCCGTGAACAGCAGGCGACTTTCGGGCTGTTCTGGAGCCTCACGAAGTGGGGCACGGTCCTGACCGTTCTCCTGATGGTATTCCTCGCTTTCATGTTCACCTGACCTGGGGCGTTCGCGGGCTGGGTCCGCGGCGCATCTCGACAGGACGACTGCATCACACGCCCGTTACCCCCTCTAACGTCGGCAGGAAGCATGAAAATCGGTATTCCGAAGGAAACCCGTCCGAACGAAACGCGCGTCGCAGCGACGCCCGAGACAGTCAGGAAGTTCAAGGGCCTCGGGCTTGACGTCGTGGTCGAGGCGGGTGCCGGGGCTGCAGCTCATTTCGCGGATGCAGATTACGCAACTGCCGGGGCGATGATCGGCGCGGCACAGGATGCCCTGTCTGCGGACATCGTGCTCAAGGTCCAACGCCCGACCGAGGCCGAAGCCGGCCAGCTCGCCAGGGGCGCCATGCTGGCCGCGATCCTGTCGCCCTACGCTGACCGTCCCCTCGTGGCCAAGTGCGCGGGGCAGGGCGTCAATGCCTTCGCCATGGAATTCATGCCGCGCATCACGCGCGCCCAGTCGATGGACGTCCTGTCCTCGCAGTCCAATCTCGCAGGCTACAAGGCCGTCATCGATTCCGCCGCGCTCTTCGGGCGCGCGTTCCCGATGATGATGACCGCGGCAGGCACCATCGCCGCCGCCCGCGTGCTTGTCATGGGCGTAGGCGTCGCAGGATTGCAGGCCATCGCCACGGCCAAGCGCCTCGGCGCCATCGTCTCGGCGACGGACGTGCGCCTCGCCACCAAGGAGCAGGTCCAGTCCCTCGGCGCCACGTTCGTTGCGGTCGAGGACGAAGAGACCCGCCAGGCCGAGACCGCCGGCGGTTACGCACGCGAGATGAGCGAAGCCTACCGCAAGAAGCAGGCGGCCCTCATCGCCGAAACCATTCGCAAGCAGGACATTGTCATAACGACGGCCCTGATACCGGGCCGGCCGGCGCCCGTGCTTGTATCCGAGGACATGCTCCGGTCCATGAAGCCCGGGTCCATCCTCATCGACCTTGCAGCGGAGCAGGGCGGCAATTGTCCCCTGACCAAAGCCGGCGAGACGGTGGACATTGGTGGCGTCAGGATTGTAGGCGCGGTCAATCTGGCCGGGCGTCTCGCAGCCGATGCCTCCTCGCTTTATGCGCGCAATCTGTTCAATTTCGTGTCGCCGCTCATCGACAAGGCAACGAAGGCGCTCAAGATCGACTGGAACGACGACATCATCAAGGGAACCTGCCTGACGCGCGACGGAGAGGTCGTTCACCCCGCACTCAAGGCCTGAAGGAGCATTGCCATGGAAGCCATCGACCCCTTCATCTTCCGCCTCTCGATTTTCGTTCTCGCCATATTCGTAGGCTACTACGTGGTCTGGAGCGTGACGCCAGCCCTCCACACGCCGTTGATGTCGGTCACGAACGCGATCTCCTCCGTGATCATCGTCGGTGCGCTTCTGGCTGTGGGCGTCGACCTGATCGCTGCCGGTGACAGCGGCTGGATCGCCAAGATCTTCGGCGTCATCGCCGTGATCCTCGCCAGCGTGAAC
>JBEIHO010000064.1:0-16114 GCA_040381215.1 Alphaproteobacteria bacterium
CGGAAATGTATGGGGCGACAGTCATGGCTTGTAGAACCGCTTGGGCACGAAGGGCATGGGAACGACGCGGGCGGGGAGGACTTGCGTTCTCACCTTGAGGCCGAGCGTGGTGCCGTCCTTTGCATATTGCGGGGACACATAGCCCATGGCGACGGGGCCATTGACGCTGGGGCCGAAGCCGCCTGAAGTCACCCGACCGACGACGGTGCCGTCGGCGCTGACGATCTCGGCGCCCTCGCGTGCAGGGGCCTTGCCGTCGGGCTTGAGCCCCACGCGCACGCGGCTGGCGCCGTTGAAGAGCTGGTCGAGGATGCGCGCGTCGCCGGGGAATCCCTTCTCGAGCTTGCGGCGCTTGGAGATGGCCCAGACAAGATCGGCTTCGACGGGCGTCGTCGCCTCGTCGATGTCGTGGCCATAGAGGCAGAGGCCCGCCTCGAGACGCAGGCTGTCGCGGGCGCCGAGGCCGATGGGCAACACGTTTGCATCGGCCAGCAGGACGCGCGCGAAGGCGGTCGCGATGGTGCCCGGCACCGAGATCTCGTAGCCGTCCTCGCCCGTGTAGCCGGAGCGCGATACGTAGAGCACCTGGCGTTCCCAGGTGAACTTGCGCATCGTCATGAAGAGCATCTTGCCGACGCCGGGCACCACGCGCTCGAGTACCTCGTGGGCCTTGGGGCCCTGAAGTGCAATGAGGGCGCGGTCTTCAAGGCGCTCGACGCGCACGCGGCCCTTCAGCGCGGAGGCGATATGGGCGAAGTCGGCGTCCTTCGTGCCCGCGTTGACGACGAGGAACAGGGTTCCTGCCTCGTCCGCGGCTTCCGGCCTTGTCGCCATCAGGTCATCGCGGATGCCGCCCTGATCGTTCAGCAGCAGGGTGTAGCGGATCTGGCCGGGCTTGAGGCCCTTGATGTCGCCGGGGACCAGCGTCTCGAAGGCGGCGGCGATGTCGTCGTGACCGCCCTTCGCCTCGAGGTGCAGGATCGCCTGGCCCATGTGAGAGACGTCGAACAGGCCTGCGGCCGCGCGGGTGTGCAGGTGCTCCTTCAGGATGCCCGTCGGGAACTGCACGGGCATGTCGTAGCCCGCGAACGGGACCATCTTGCCGCCGAGCTCGGTGTTGAGGGCGAAGAGCGGCGTGCGCTTCAGTGTTTCGTTGGTGGCCGGTTCGGCCATGGGCGGTCCTTCCTGATCGGCGTCGCGGGTTGCACCATGTCACCAGATCCGTGCGCTGCCGCACGGCTCCGTTGCCATCGTGCCCCTGCCTGTCATGAGGACCTGAGAGATTTCGCGGCTCGCACCTGGCGCGCCGCCTACCCCGTCGGTGGGATGATGGCGCGTGGTTGGTGCGCCTCGTCCGCTTTCCAGACTGTCATCGCCTTTGCGGTCCCGGGTGCCTGAGAGATTCCAGGGCGGTTGCTCCTTCGGCGGCACGGCTTCCCTTGGTCGGGGGCCCTGCTCTCTTCCGCAAAGGGTCGAATGTATGGCCGTTCCGCCCGTCGCCTCCCGGCGGGTGCGGATCGTTGGGCGGACAGTGGCGGGCAGCCTGTCGAGAGTCAACGCGGCGAGGTGGGTTATTCTGGGGGTTCGCGCGCCGGGGCCGGACAGTGGCACCCGCTAAGGGTTGTCCGGCAAACCCCTGCAGGGGGATGGCGTCGGGGCGTTTTCTCTCGAGAGGCGTAGGGTTATCGCCTGTCGGGCGACTGACCCGGCCAGGCTTTCTTGCCTGAGACGAGAAACGTGTCCTTTGCGTGCGACGCCTTGGGGAATCAGCCGTGGATTGCAGCGGTCGCATTGCCATTTGGGGCTGGTCCCTCTCTAATTTGGGGAACCGGCCGGGGGGCAGGAACGTGCAGCGCGCGAAAACGCGTGCGCCGGCCCCTCTGCATGCCGGAGAAGCGGGAAGTGGCTGCCGGCATGTCGCTCGGACATAACGCATCGTACGCGCGCCCAGGGCCTCTCGAGGCCCCTTGCATCCGCGCGCGCGCGAACGGGAGCGCCTGAGCCATGGCAGGTCCCAGCGGTACGAAACTCATCGACCTGCACATGACGGATCGCGGGCAGACCACGGAGATGCAAAGCCCGAGCCGCAAGGTGGGTTCGGATTCGGATTTCCGAAAAACCGTCGACAAGGCGGCGCGGGACTGGTCCAAGAAACGCGCCAACGTCGTGCCCGGAATTCTGCTCCTGGGCCTCAACGGCGCCGTGATGGGTGCAGCCCTTGTCGCTGCCGACTTGATTGTGAAATACCTGCGCGGGGCTGGCGTTGATGTGCTGTCACTGTTGCCGTCACCGCTCGCGGACATCGGGCCCGTCGGCCTGACCATTGCCTTCGCCATCCTTGTTGCCGTGGTGCTGGTTGCCGGCATGGAGGCTTCGGGTCTCATGCGCACCTTGCGCGCGCCGATCAAGTTCGATGACCCGTTGGAGCTGCCGAAGGACGCAAGCTTCGCGTCAGTCATGAAGATCAAGCCCGAGCATATCCATTTCGGCAATCTGCCCGTGAGTTACGACGTGACGGAGAAAGGCCTGCTCATCCGCTCGCTTGGTGACCGGTTTGTCGCCGTGCTGGCGATCACGCCGGACACAAAGGTGAAGCTTGCGCCGGAAGGCATCAGCGCTGCGTACAGGGGATGGTATGGTGACAATGTCACGCCGCCCCTGATCGTTGAGGTCGAAGACGCGGCCTATCACTCAAAGCTTTTGATTTCAGGCCTTCATTTCGAAACGCCGGGAGCGGACGGCCCACACAGCCTGAAACGGGCTGAAGCGTTCATGACCGCCCTGGGCGACGTTCCCAATCCTGCACCTGGAGACCCTCATGACCACTGAACTTGCGATGGCGGTTGCCATCATCGTGCTGGGCCTCGTGCAGCTTGTGCTGGCGGCGCTCGAGTTCCGCCGCGTGCACGGTGTGCATTATGCGAATACGGCGATGGACAAGGCCCCGGCCAAGCCTGATTCCGCCTTGCTTGGACGGCTTTCGCGCGCGCAGCGCAATCTGATGGAGACAGCGCCCTTCTTCATCGGGCTTTGCATCATCATTGCGATGGCGGGACTGAGTTCGCCGGTGACGCAGAGCGCGGCCGTGATCTTTGTTGCGGCGCGCATTGTCTATTTCCCGCTCTACGCGCTGGGCGTGCCCTATCTCAGGGGCATGGTGTGGCTGGTGTCCTTCATCGCGCTGTGCGCAATGACGGCTGGCGTCGCGGCGACCATCGACTGGATGGCGATGGTGGAGCCGACGGTGGCCTGGGTGAAGGCGCTGCCGGGCGCCTGAGGGCGCGGTCTCGATCGACGGGGGTTGCCCCCTCCACCATCGATGCGCGATGGTCCCCCTCCCCCGCTGGCGCAGGGTATGACAATACGGGCAGACAAATTGAGGGAGAATCGGATGAAACGTGTGATGACGGCGGCGCTGGCCGTGGTTGGGCTTGTGGCAACCGCTGAGGCCCAGCAATGGCGCACGGAACCGCTGGGTGGTCCGGCGGGATGGGCGATGCTTTCGCTCGGCGATATCTTTGCCGAACCGGACACGGCGGCCGTCCGGATTCGTTACGAGAAGATTCCGTTGGGCTTCATGTATGGCTGCGACCGCGGCCAGTCCCTTTCGGTGTGGTGGCGCCCGTCTCGGCCGCTCCAGGCTGCGGCAGGATCAAACGTGGCTGTCACCCTGAGCATCAATGGCACGCGGGTCGATGGACCCATGATGCAGCTAAACAATGAAGGGGTATTGGTGTTGGTTGATGCGTCGGGCGGCGCGGCGGGTCGCATCGTGAAAGGCATCGATGCAGCCCGCAAGGGCGTGCTCGCGATCAGCGGAGGAGGCGTGAGCGACAGCGTGCCCTTCGACGAGACACTCAATGGCGGGGCCGCTGAGTACGCGCTGGCGGCCTGCGAGAATTGAGTGGTGGCGGCGGTGCATGGCGGCGGTGACCCCCTCCACCATCGCTGCGCGATGGTCCCCCTCCCCCGCTGACGCGGGGGAGGACAATACGGTGGGCGCTGCGCGATGGTCCCCCTGCCCCGCTATCGCGGTGGAGGAGGCGTCATGAGAGGCGGGATCACATTCGGTCCGGTATCTCGATGCCGAGCAGGTCTAGGAGTGTTTCCAGTTCGCGCAGCGTGAGGCGGCAGAGGGAGAGCCACTGCGTGCGGCGCGTGGCGTCGGGTTCGCTCAGGATGTGATGGGCGGCGTAGAAGCGGCTGAAGGCTTGCGCGAGTTCGAAGGCGAAGGCGCATAGGATGTTGGGCGCGCGCTTGGCGATGGCCTGGTCGATCGTGTGCGGCAGGCGGTCGAGGGTGAGCATGAGGGCGCGTTCAGCGTCGGAGAGAGAGGCCCCCTCCACCGGCTTCGCGGGGGATGAAATTACTCCTCCACCATCGCTGTGCGATGGTCCCCCTCCTCGACTGTCGTCGAGGAGGACAGGCGCGGGGTCGGCCTTCTTCAGGAGGCTCTTGATGCGGACGGCGGCGTATTGGAGGTAGGGGCCGGTTTCGCCTTCGAACCTGGTGAAGCGCGTCAGGTCGAAGATGTAGTTGGTCAGCCGGTGGTTCGACAGGTCGGCGAACTTGATGGCGGCGAGGCCTACTTTGCGGGCGATTTCCTGGCGCTCGGCTTCCGGGTATTCGGTGGCGAGGCCGGCCTCATTGAGGCGTGCGAGGGCCTCCTGGCGGGCCTGTTCGATCAGGTCGTGGAGCTTCACGACGCCACCGGCGCGGGTCTTGAACGGCTTGCCGTCGGGACCGTTGACGGTGCCGAAACCGACATGCTCGAGTTCCGACTTGCCGGCGAGGCCCGTCTTCCGCGCACCGCGAAAGACCTTTTCGAAATGATCGTGCTGGGGCTGGCCCACCACGTACAGCATCAGGTCCGGATCGACGGTGCGCACGCGGTCGACAATGGTCGCGAGGTCCGTTGTTTCATAGAGGGCGGCGCCGTCGGACTTCTGGACGATGAGCGGCGGCAATTCCTTCTTGTCCGTGGGCTCGCCGATGCGCACGACGAGCGCGCCTTCGCTCTCTTCGGCAAAGCCGCGGGCCTTGAGATCGGCCACCATGGGGGCGACGATGTGGTCGACGTCGCTTTCGCCCTTCCACCAGTCGAACTCGACGCCAAGCGCCGAGAACTCGCGCCGAACGCCCTCGAAGGAGACGGCGCGGAAGTGCTCCCACAAGGCGCGGTAGCCGGGGCGTCCGGCCTGGAGCTCGGCGGTTGCCTTGCGGGCTTCTTCCAGACGCGCGGGGTCTGCCTTGCAGGCGGCCGAGGCGCGCGGATAGAGCACCTCGAGGTCATCCATCGTGACCGGCGACGTCGCGGGATAGGGGCCTGTCAGCGCGGCATCGAAATAGGGAAGATCGGGCTTCTCGCGCCTGAGTTCGGTGATGAGCTGGCCCATCTGCAGGCCCCAGTCGCCGAAATGCACGTCGCCGATCACCCTGTCCCCGACAAAGCGGTAGAGGCGCTTGAGGGCATCACCGATGATGAGCGAGCGCAGGTGGCCCACATGCATGGTCTTGGCGATGTTGGGGCCGCCGTAATCGATGATGACGGTCCGCGGCGTGGCACTGGCCGGCACGCCGCAGCGCGGGTCGTCGCGCAGGGCCGCGAGATGGGCCGCAATGGCGGTGTCCGTCAGGCTGATGTTGATGAAGCCAGGGCCAGCGATCTCGAGCCTGGCAAAGCGAGGGTCGGCTTGCAGCCGCGCGAGTACCTTCTCGGCGATGGCGCGGGGGTTGGCCTTGGCGGCCTTGGCCGCGGCAAGCGCGCCGTTGCACTGGAACTGCGCGAGGTCCGGCCGGTCGGACGTGGTGACGTGGCCGTGGACGGGATCGAGCCCCTCGGCGGTGAAGGCCTCTGCTGCGAGGCCGGACAGGATTTTCGTGAGCGATGCCATGGTAGCGCGGGGTTTAGCGCGGATGACAGGCGCCTGTCACCCGGACGCTTGGAAGCACGCCCTGACCGGGCTTGTCAGCGGGTGCTGGCGCGGTTCCAGGCCAATTGCGCCTCGGTCAGCTGGAAGCCGATGGTTACGGAGTAATCATCGGCGCCGCGCCCCGTCTCGATGGGGATCTCGACGCGGGCGACCTTCTCCTTGACGAACAGCGTGCGATCGGTGCCGGCAAAGGGGAGCTTGAGATCGAAGACCTGCTTCTCGATGACCTTTCCGCCGGCGATCACGGCAACAAAGTAGGGAACCGTGCGTGCCTCGACGGCCGCTTCAGGCGCGATCGCGCCCTTGACCATGAAGCTCAGGTTGGCCGTGGCCGAGGAGCGACCGACGGCGCAGCCGAGCTCCGGCTTCACGATTTCAGCCTTGAGGCCGACCTTGCTGCCATCCATCACGGCGACGCGCGAGGCGTCGGCAAGGATGGAGATCGAGGGACATGTCGCCGCGCGAGGCTTGGGCTTGGCTTCGGCCGAGCCGAATGCGAGCGGTGCCGTGACGGCCAGCGCGAGGCCTGCAGCGATGAGGGCGGTTCTGGACATGAGGTGCCTGCGGTCGGTCGGGGATGATCGTGGTTACCCACAAGAGACCCTATGCGCTCCGTGGGCTCGGCGTCTACCCACCGTCCCAAGGATTTGCACAGCATGGTATTTTGGTGTCAGCCGCCTTATGTTTGAGGGCGCCGTTGCCCTGCAACTCCCGATACTTGGAACCGCCGCCCGTGACCCCTGATTCGAAGGCGCCCCTGACCATCCTGCTTGCGGCGCCGCGCGGCTTTTGCGCCGGCGTGGACCGCGCCATCCAGATCGTGGAGCGTGCGCTGGAAAAATTCGGTGCCCCGGTCTATGTGCGTCATGAGATCGTCCACAACCGCTACGTGGTGGAGGGGCTCGAGCGGAAGGGCGCGGTGTTCGTGAAGGAGCTGGACGCGGTTCCCGAAGGCGCGCCGGTCGTCTTTTCAGCACACGGCGTACCCAAGTCAGTCCCGGCTCATGCGCGCGAACGCCAGCTTGTGGCGCTCGATGCGACGTGCCCGCTGGTGTCGAAGGTCCATGTCGAGGCCGAGCGCCACCATGCAGCCGGGCTCGAGATCATCCTGATCGGCCATGCCGGCCACCCGGAAGTGATCGGCACGATGGGGCAATTGCCGCCGGGAGCCGTGAAGCTGGTCGAGACAGCGGCCGACGCCGAGGCGTTTGTCGCAACCGACCCGGCACGGCTGGCCTATATCACGCAGACGACGCTTTCGGTCGATGACACGATCGAGATCGTCGGCGTGCTCAAGCGGCGGTATCCGCTGATTGCGGGGCCGCACAAGGAAGACATCTGCTATGCGACGACCAACCGTCAGGAGGCGGTGAAGGCGATCGCGCCGCGCTCGGACGTGGTGCTGGTGATCGGGGCACCGAATTCATCCAACTCGATGCGCCTTGTCGAGGTGGCCTCGCGGGCCGGGGTCCGGCGATCGACGCTGGTGCAGCGGGCCTCGGACATCGACTGGTCGATGATGGACGGCGTGAAGACCGTGGGCTTGACGGCGGGGGCAAGCGCGCCGGACGTGCTGATCCGCGAGGTCATCGATGCGTTCCGGGACCGCTTCGAGGTGACCGTCGAGGAAACCGAGACGGCCCGCGAGACCGTCCAGTTCCGTCTCCCCCGGGCGCTGGCCTGAGGGCGCGGAACCTGTTTGTACTTTGCGGGGAAGCGCATTATTACCCCGGCCATGGCTGTTTACACCGACGTCAGCGACACAGATCTCAACACCTTCCTCGAAGCCTTCGACCTCGGGCCCGTGCTCTCGTTCAAAGGTATTGCCGAGGGGGTCGAGAATTCGAATTTTTTCCTGAAGACCCAGAGTGGGTCTTACTTTCTCACGCTCTACGAGAAGCGGGTGCAGGAAGTGGACCTGCCCTACTTCCTTGGCCTGCTCGCGCATCTCTCGGCGCGTGGCATTCCCTGCCCGCTGCCCGTGCGCGCGCGCGATGGAAAGCTGTGGCGCATGCTCAATGGGCGGCCGGCGGCGATCGTCACCTTCCTGAGCGGGTTGTCGCCGCGCAAGCCTGACGTGCAGCAGTGCGGCGAGGTGGGGGCGGCACTTGCCCGCCTGCACCTGGCCGGGAGCGACTACCTGCTGCTCCGGCCCAACGCGCTTGGTGTCGAGGGGTGGAAGCAACTGGTCAAGACCTGCGAGCCGCGGGCCAATGCGGTGATGATGGGGCTGGCGCAAACCATCGTCAGCGAGGTTCGGTTGCTGGAGCAGCGATGGCCGGCGGGGCTGCCCGAGGGCGTGATCCATGCGGACCTGTTCCCCGACAACGTGTTTTTCATGGATGGCAAGCTCAGCGGGATCTTCGACTTCTATTTTGCCTGCAACGATGCGTTTGCCTATGACATCGCCGTTGCGCTGAACGCCTGGTGCTTCGAGCCGGACGGCGCCTACAACATCACGAAGGGGCGCGCCCTGCTTTCATCCTACCGTGCCGTTCGGCCGCTGACAGGTGCCGAGATCACCGCCCTGCCCGTGCTGGCCCGCGGTGCGGCGCTTCGGTTCCTGCTCACGCGGCTGCATGACTGGCTGCATCGCGATCCGCATGCGCTGGTCACGGTGAAGGACCCGGTGGAATACCTCACGAAGCTTCGCTTTCACCAGGGGGCGACGGGTGCGGCTTCCTATGGATGGCCATCATGAACCATGTCGAGATCTATACTGACGGCGCCTGCTCGGGGAACCCTGGTCCGGGCGGTTGGGGCGCCATCCTCGTGTTCCGCGGTTCGCGGCGCGAGCTTTCCGGCGGTGAAAAACTGACGACCAACAACCGGATGGAGCTGATGGCGGCCATCGCGGCGCTGGAGGCCCTGACCCGGCCCTGCGAGGTCCACTTGCATACCGACAGCATGTACCTGAAGGACGGCATCACGAAGTGGATCAAGGGCTGGAAGGCGAAGGGCTGGAAGACCGCCAGCCGGGAGCCGGTCAAGAACGTCGATCTGTGGCAGCGGCTTGATGAGGCCACGACCCGGCACAAGATCTCGTGGCGCTGGGTGCGTGGCCACAATGGTCACGAAATGAACGAACTGGCGGACGCGCTGGCGCGGGCGGCTGTGCCTGCCCGCTAGGCGGAAGACGGCCCCCGCGCTGACGCCCGGGGGATGTCTCGTCCTGTCTTAAAGCTTGCCGAGGATGTTCTCGGCCGCCGAAACCTTGAAGGCACCGGCTTCTTCGACCTCGAGCGCCTTGACCACGCCGTTCTCGACGATGGCGGCGTAACGCTGGCTGCGGATGCCCATGCCGTACTTGCTGGCGTCGAGTTCGAGACCCAAGAGCTTCGTGAAGTCGCCATTGCCGTCAGCCAGCATCTCGACCTTGCCGTCGGCGTTTTGCGACTTGCCCCAGGCGCCCATCACGAAGGCGTCATTCACGGAGAGACACACGACGTTGTCGACACCCTTCTTCGTGAAATCGGCGGCGTGGTCGACATAGCCGGGCAAATGACGCGCCGAGCAGGTCGGCGTGAAAGCGCCGGGCACGGCGAAGAGAACAACCTTCTTGCCGCCGAAGAGCTCATCGGTCGAGACGGGAGCCGGGCCCTTGTCCGTCATCCGCGTCAGCGTGGCAGCAGGTATCTTGTCTCCAACCTTGATGGTCATAGCGGGTTCCTCGTCGTGAATGGGTTCGGTGAATGGCGCAGTGTTTAGGCGATCTGGCGGCGATGTGGAAGGCAGGGGGCGGACCTCGCGCCTTCCCCTACTGTTCGGCGCGTTTTATTCCTGTGGATGCCCGGGCGGACAGGCCCCCGCCCTTCTCAAGATGAACGAAAAATAATCCGTGCACCTCGCGTTACCTTCCGTCCACGGAATGCAGCGCCGTTCGGGCTTGCAGGCCTGCGCGCGCGGCAGTCCCAGGGCGACAAATCCATCCGCGTTCCGACGGCGCGCCCTTTCCGAGCCACAAGAAGGCGACTAGATTTAAGGCATGGGTTTATTTGGTGCATCGAGACAGGCAATGCCGCCGGCCTCCGGCTCGCTCGAGGGGCAGGTCCTCATTGCCATGCCGAATATTCCTGACCGCAAGATGGACCAGGCGGCGATCTTTCTTTGCGCGCACTCAGAGCGCGGCGCCATGGGGCTCATCCTGAACAAGCTTGTGCGCGACATGTCATTTGTCGACCTGCTGCGGCAACTTCGGATCATGCCGCAAGCCGCAAGCGTTGCGGGCGTGCCCGTTCAGTTTGGAGGCCCGGTCGATACCGAGCGCGGATTTGTCCTGCACTCGGGCGACTACGAGGCCGGCAGCAACACGATGCGCATCGGCACTCATGCAGGCCTCAACCTTGGACTTACAGCCACTGTCGATGTCGTTTCAGACATCGCCGAGGGCCGGGGGCCGAGGGCGTCGATGCTGGCGCTTGGCTATGCCGGCTGGGGGGCGGGGCAGCTGGAAGCGGAGCTTGCCCGGCATGCCTGGCTGATCTGCCCGTCAGATGACTTCCTGCTGTTCGGGCAACAATATCAGCTGAAGTGGGAACATGGCTTGCGCAAGCTCGGCATCACGCCGTCACAGCTTTCTCGGGACACGGGACGGGCCTGACCCGCCGGGGCGCGGCAGGCCGCGCGGCGCAGGTGCGGGGCGCAAGCTGGCGGCCAGGTAGTTGTAGGCCTGGTTGGCCGTCATCGGTGCGCCGAACAGGAAGCCTTGCGAAAACTCGCATTGCAGTGACCTCAGGCTGTCAGCCTCGGCCTGCGTCTCCACACCTTCCGCAACAACCGACATGTCGAGATCATGCGCGAGGCGGATGATCGAGCGCAGGACGACCGGGGTTTCCTCGTTGTGCGCCATGTCGGTGATGAAGCTGCGGTCGATCTTGACGGTGTCGAAGGGGAAGCGCTGCAGGTATGCCAGCGAGGAGAAGCCGGTTCCGAAGTCGTCCAATGCCAGGCCTGCACCCGCGTCCTTGAGATGCTGGAGCGCGTCAGCCATCGAGTCCGGGTTCTGCATGAGAACGCTTTCCGTGATCTCCAGCTTCAATGACAGACGGTGGGGGTTCTGTCGCTCGAGGATGCCCATGACATCGTCGAAAAATTCCTGGCGCAGCAACTGGCGCGCTGAAACGTTGACGCTGCAGAACACGGGGTTGCGCAACGGGAAGGCCTGCTGCCAGCGACGCAATTCGACGGCCGCGCGCTCGACGGCGTAACTGCCCAACGGGATGATCAGCCCGGTTTCCTCGGCAAGCGGGATGAACTCGGCCGGAGCCAGCAGGCCACGCTGCGGGTGGCGCCAACGCATCAGGGCCTCGAACCCGGCTACGGCGTTGTCCGAGAGGCGGATGATCGGCTGGTAGTGCAATTCGATCTGCTGGCGCTCGAGCGCCGAGCGCAGGTCGGCGTCCATGGTCAGCCGGTCCGGCGAGCGCGGCTTCATCTGGGGTTGATAGATCTCGAAGCCGCCGCGCCCTGCCCGCTTGGCGTGATACATCGCCAGCTCGGCCTCGCGCAGGACCTGCGCCCCCTGTCGGTGATCGGCCTCGATGAGCGCCAGACCGATCGAAGCCGCGGGATAGATGTCGCGTCCGGTCAGCGAAATGGGCTGGGTCAGGGCATCGCGAATGCGCTGCGCCACGATCGCGCCGTCCTCGTCACCCGGGCTGCCGAGGGCGAGCACGGCAAATTCCTCGCCGCCCAAGCGCGCAACCGCATCCTCGGGACCGACGGCGTGATCAAGGCGCTGGGCGATCTGGACCAGAAAGCGGTTCCCGGCCTCGTGCCCCATGGCATCGATGACCGCACGAACGCGATCGACGTCAACCGAGAGCACGGCTCCATGCCGGCGCGTCTTGGTCGCCGTCATGGTGGCCAGCATGCCGTCCACGCGCTTGATGAAGGCTGCACGCTGAATCAAGCCCGTCGCGGCATCGACTTCGTCGTCCACGGGCTTGCGCTGTTCCTGGGCCTTGCGCGCCGTGATGTCGCTGACAACGCCAATGCACCGCATGGCGCGGCCGCCTGCGTTGGCCACGCAACTGGCACGAAGCTGTACCCAGCGAAAGCCACCCTTCCCGTGGCGCATCCGGACTTCGAGGGTGAAGGATGAATTGCCCTGGCGGCGATGCGCATTCATGGTGTCGGCGTAGATCGCGATGTCTTCCGGCAGGATGAGGTCGGCCCAGCGGCGCTCCGAGTTACCGACTGCTCCTGCCTCGAGGCCGAGCAGGGCTTCGACCGAGGGCGAAACGAAAAGCGTGTCGGTCTCGAAGTTCCAGTCCCAGAGCCCCTGGTGGGCCGCGGCGAGCCCCAGCGCGTAGCGATATTCGGCCTCACGTGCCTTGCGCCCCTCCTCCGACAACTGTTCGCGCGACACCTCGTCAAGCTCGGGTTCGGCCGGGGCGGCGGCTGCAAAGCTGAGCGCGATCGCACCAGCCGTGAGAAGCGCGTCGGCAAAGAGCTGCAGGCCGGGCAAAGCCTCGAGAACGCCTTGCGGAAGAACCAGGGGAAGCAGGGCAGTTGCGGTCAGGATCGACAGGCCGGGCAACAGGGCGCGGGCGCGCGCTCCTTGCCGCCTTGCGTCCATCACGGCGACGCCGGCTGCTGCGAGCGAGGCGATCCACAGAATGGCCGTAAGGATAGGCCACGCGTAGTCGACGCCTGCGGCCGCAATGGCCGCGAAGCCCATGATCGCAAACGCAAAGCCATCGAAAAGCACGGCGAGGCGTGGCCGGAAATGGTTCCAGTTGAGATGCGCATTCAGGTAACGCAGGGCGGCGGCGATCAGTGCCGCGCCAAAGAGCATCAGCAGGGCGCCGGGCAACGCCAGGACCGCCTGCCCCAGCACGAGGACGACAAGGCAGGTCAGCGCGGCGGCTGCCCAGGCCGGCTCGGGCGCGTTGCGCAGTACGGCGAGGCCCGTCAGCCATGCGACCATCACGAGCAGGGCGCCACTGAGCAGGCCCATGACCAGCAGGTTGCTGCGCTGGCTTGCGGCGATGGCGTCAGGCTTCCAGAAATTCCATACCGATGACGGCCCTGCGTCCTTCACCTGAACGGCAAAGCGCGCGGTGGCAAATGGCTCGAGATGCAACTCGGCAGCCTGCCGCCCGTCCTGCATGATGATGCGCATGCGCGCCCCCTCGCCGACCGTTTCAACGCCGATGATCTCGGGGCTGCCACCGCGCGCGAGAAAGCGCATGGTGCCCTGGCTTCCGGCGCTGACGGTGATGATGCGGTGAAGCTCTTCCTGCTTGGGGTTCGTGATCTCGAGCGATTTCCAGTCGGCAGGCGCACGCGCCGGGGCGCTGGTCCCGGTCGCAGCCGGCACGTAGGGTTCGAGCCACGGGGTGATGTCGGAGACGTCCTGCTCCAGGCGCACGGGTGCTGCGGCTTCGGCCGGCATGAAGGCCCCGAGGAGCAGCATCGCCAGTGTCAGAAGCGCAAACCATGGCCTGCAGGAATGCAGCGCTTGCCGCTCCTCGACTGCATGTTCCATGTCGCGCATGTTGTCAGGCACGGGTTGGTGTCGTTGCCGCTCAGATTTCCGGGACGCGCCCTTATAGCGCACGACCCGTGATCCCGCGGTTAATAAAGGAAAAATGATGGTTCCGGCGAACCTGTCTGCCCGCACCGAAGGCAGAGGCGGGGCGGCCGCGGAGGGGCCGCCCCGCCATAAATGCCGGTTTACTTCACCTTTATCAGTTCAACCTCGAAGACAAGCGTCTGGTAGGGCGGAATCGCGCCCGGGGCGCCGCGCGCTCCGTAGCCCAGGTCCTGCGGGATGACGAGTTCGGCGGTCTCGCCTTCCTTCATGAGCTGAAGGCCTTCGGTCCAGCCCGGGATCACGCGGTTCAGCGGGAAGCTGATCGGATCGCCGCCAACGGAGGAGTCAAACTTCTTCCCGTTGATCAGCTTGCCTGTGTAGTGGACGGTGACGGTGCTGGTCGGGCCCGGCGCCTTGCCGCTGCCGGGCTTCAGGCTGCGAAACTGGAGGCCCGTCGAGGTGACGGATACGCCTTCCTTCTTTGCATTCTCGATGAGATAGGTCTCGTTCTTTTCCTTGGTGAGTTCTTCAGACACGGCGGTCTCCTCGTCTTGGATGTCGGACAGGTTCTGCTCTTCGGGTGGCGCCTCGATTTCAGAGGGGCTTGTCAGGCCCGACAGGAAACCGCCGGGGCCGAAAATGGCAAGGGTGAGCACGGCGCAGGCTGCGCCCGCGCCCATGACGGCCTTCGACAGCGGCGTCTGGCGCTGCCACCATGATCTTGGCTTGAGGTTCTGGTTCATACGTTGTTGTCCCGGTATCTGGGCTTTGGCATCGGGTCGCCCGCGACGATCGCAAATAGCAGATGGTCCTGCCATTCGCCATTGATTCTCAGGTACTTGCGCGCCGTTCCCTCGGCCGTGAAGCCGGTTTTGGCGAGCACACGCCTCGAGGCGGCATTGGTGGGCAGGCAGGCCGCCTCGATGCGATGAAACCCGAGGCGCTCCAGGCCGTGACGAAGAACGGACGTGACGGCGTCAGACATGTAGCCCTGCCCGGCGTAGCGGGCCCCCATCCAGTAACCCAGGGTTGCTGCCGACTGGGCGGCGCCCTGGCGAATGCTCGACAACTGGATGCCGCCCACGAGCTTCACGGCGGGTTCGGCGAAGATGAAGAACATGTAGCCGGAGCCTTCCCGCTCCGCCTGGCGATAGCGTATCAGCCGGCGGCGAAATGAATCGCGGGTCAGTTCGTCGGCGGCCCAGGTCGGTTCCCACGGAATGAGGTGCGCGCGGCTCTCGGCACGCAGGGCCGCCCAGGCGGCATAGTCGGAAGCGATGGGACTGCGCAGCCGTACGCGTTCGCCCTCGACCGTGAAGGACGACTTTCTGCGTGTCAGGGTCGAGGGAAGCGACATCTCAGGCGAACCGGCCAGCGATCTTGTCGTAGGAACCAAGCTGGCTGGCCGGGCCGAGTACGGCCAGCGACATCGGCCCCGAGGAAAGGATCCGGGCTGCCATGCTGCGGACGGCGGCGGCATCGACGGCGTCGATGCGGGCGATCAGCTCGCGCGGCGTGAACAGGCGTCCGAATGTCAGGTACTGCCCGGCGATCTGTTCGCAGCGGGCGGATGCCTGCTCAAGCCCCATGAGAAGGCCGGAGCGGATCTGCGCCTTGGCGCGCACCAGCTCGTCGTCATCCACGTTGTCCGCCAGCGCCTTCATTTCGCCGGCAATCACGTGGACCAGTTCCTGCGCGTCGGCGCCGCTTGTTCCGGCATAGACGCCGAACAGGCCGGTGTCCGCATAGCTCGCGCCGAAGGCGTGGATCGAATAGCAAAGGCCGCGCTTCTCCCGCGCCTCCTGGAACAGGCGCGAGGACATGCCGCCGCCCAGGACCGTGGAATAGACCTGCATGTCATAGACTTCGTCTTCACGCGCGTGCACGCCCTTGAAGGCCAGCGCGAGGTGTGCCTGCTCGAGATCACCGTCCTCGCGGTATTCGCCGCCCGCGTAGGCGGCGCCACCGGGGGCTGCGGGCATGCCCGGCGGCAGCGCGCCCAGATGCTGGCGGGCGAGGCGGACCATGTCCTCGTGCTGGACGGCACCGGCCGACACAAGCAGCATCGAGGGGGCTCGATAAAAGGTCGATACCTGCGTGATCAGGTCGTCGCGGGTGAAACCGCGCACCCGTTCCTCGCTGCCAAGGATGGGGCGGCCGAGGGGCTGGGCGGGAAAAGCCTGAAGCTGGAGGTGGTCGAAGATCACGTCATCGGGCGTATCCTCGGCCTGACCGATCTCCTGGATCACGACCCCCTTCTCGCGCTCGAACTCCTCATTGTCGAAAGTCGAGTTCTGCAGGATGTCGGCGATGATATCGACGGCCAACGGCACGTCATCGCGCAGGACGCGCGCGTAATAGGCCGTCTGCTCACGACCGGTATAGGCGTTGATGAAGCCGCCGACGCGCTCGATCTCCTCGGCGATGCCGCGGGCCGTACGCCGCTGCGTGCCCTTGAAGGCCATGTGCTCGAGCATGTGGGCAATGCCGTTGGTGCCTTCAGTCTCGTTGCGGGCGCCTGCGCCCACCCAGACGCCGACGCTCGCCGTCTCCAGGTGCGGCATGGGATCGGTGATAATCGTCAGTCCGTTCTCGAGCGTCGTAATCAAAGGCGACACAGGGTACCCTCTCGCGTGTGGCC
>JBEIHO010000065.1:0-15407 GCA_040381215.1 Alphaproteobacteria bacterium
CACCACATACCGCACCCCGCCGCGCGGATCCTCCATGTCCCCGGAAATCCGCGGGATGACATGCACATGCAGGTGGAACACCGTCTGCCCCGCCGCGGCACCGTCATTGAAGCCCACGTTGAACCCGTCGGCGCGAAAGCGGGCGGCGATCTCGGCGCGCACGCGGTCCACCGCCGCCATCAGGGCCGCGCGCTCGTGCCCGCTCGCCTCCGCCCACCCCGCCACATGCCGGTTCGGCACGATCAGCGCGTGGCCCGGGTTCAGGGGATAGAGGTCCCACAGCGCCGTCACCAGCGCGTCGCGGAAGATGACGCGCGCGGCCTCGGGCGCGCAGAAGGGGCAGGCTTCTGTCATGGCTGGCGCGGCTCTACCTCTGCGGCGCGGGCCACGCTAACCGTGGCAACGCACGCTGACTATAGCGCCGCCGCTTGCGCCCTTCACCATCCCGGCAAGACGCGCCTTGCCGGAAACGCCTACCACGCAGTAGCTTCACCAACCAATGTCCAGCAAGACGACCATGAAACTGCATGTTGCCCCCTCAAGCTTGGCCCGCTTTGCCGGAGCAGGCGCATTCGCGCTCTCCCTCGCGCTGGCCACAGGCCTGGCCGGACTGAACGCGCCCGCGGCGCGCGCTGATGACGAGCAAGGTGCCTACGAGATCCGCATCTGCAACAATTCAAGCGTCGACGCGGTGACCGCCGTGGTCTCCGTGCCGCCCGGCGAGGACAGGTTCCTGAGCAAAGGCTGGTTCGAGATCGAAAGCGGCGACTGCAAGACCGTGGCCACGACGTTCAACCGCACCAGCTATGTCTATGCCGAGGGCACCAACGGCGCGCAGGGCGACTGGGCCGGCGACTATGGCCAATGCGTCGAAAATCCGGGGCCTTTCAGCTTCTGGATGCCAGACGGCGACGACTGTGAAGACGGCCAGGACGTGCGCAAATTCACCCCCATCGTCGCCACCACGGACAGCGGCACGCTCCAGTGGGACCTCGAGGACTGAGGCTGGTCCTCAGGCCGAGCCCGGAGACGAGCGCTGCGACAACGCGCCCGCTCGCAAACGGATGAATGTTCGCTTATTGTTCAAGGCTATCGCAGCGCGAGCCACGGGGGCCTGCGCACCAGCGGAGGGACCAAGCACACCCAAACAGCGAAACATCCGACGAAAGTGTCTCTCGTGTCACAAGCCCGGCCATGAAATGGCGGAAACCCGTCGAACCTCCGGTTGCAGAACCGCGCAGGACGGGGCAAGAAGGGCGCCGACCGGGACAGGATCTTGCGACCACGACTGATCCGGAAAGACACGTGATCCGGAAGGACGGGGCAAGTCATCAGCATGGTTCGTTCGCTCTATCAGAAGACACGCCTGTGGTGGCGCGCCCAGCGCGTGAAGCGACGCGCAGCCACGCTCGACCGTGGCGAGATCGAGGTCCCCCTCCTGCCCTTCATCGTACCGCGCCGCCTCTCGGTCGACGTGGGCGCCAACAAGGGCGCGCTGACCTATATCTTGTCAGAGCTCTCCGACCGCGTCGTGGCCTACGAGGCCAACCCGAACCTGGCCGCACGCCTCGCCCAGGCCCGCGGGCCCAACGTGGACGTGCGCCACAAGGCCGTGAGCAACGCGCAAGGCACGCTGACCTTCTTCGTCCCCACCTCGACCGGCGGCGAGGAGCTGCCGAACATCGGCTCGCTCAAGGCCAACGAGGCCTATGCCACGCGCGAGTACAAGGTCGAGGCCGTGCGCCTCGATGACGAGAACCTCAAGGGCGTGGGCTTCATCAAGGTCGATGTCGAAGGCACCGAGCTCGACGTGCTCAAGGGCGCCATGACCATCATCGACCGCGACCGGCCCGTCCTCATGGTCGAGATCAACGACAAGAACACGCCCGAGGCCCAGGCCATCGAAAGCCTCATGACCGCACGCGGCTATGCCATCGTCGACTTCTCGAACAAGACCATCGAGATCGTCGAAACGGTCCGTCAGGTCGCCAACCGCAACGTGATCTTCCTGCCCAGGCGCGCAAGCTGAAGCAACCCCGCGCCGGCCACGAAATCACGCCGGCTGCTCTCGATAGGCTTCCGGATCAATGCCAGCGCAACCGGCCCCGACCAACGCAGCCGGGCAATCCATCAGCATTTTCAGTGAGTTAGGATGGTGGGCGCGACAAGGATCGAACTTGTGACCCCTACGATGTCAACGTAGTGCTCTCCCGCTGAGCTACGCGCCCTTATCCAATCCGGGGTTCCCTGTGAAGGGGCCCCGCGAGAAGGCGATCCGTATAGCGGCGACCGCCTGCGATTACAAGCACCTCTGTCAGGCGGCCGTCATGAACCGCTCGACCTCGGTCACAAGGTCGCGCAGGTGGAACGGCTTGGACAGGACCTTGGCCTCTTTCGGGGCATTCGACTTGGGGTTGAGCGCCACCGCGGCAAAGCCGGTGATGAACATGATCTTCATGCCCGGAGCCACCTCGGCAGCCTTGCGCGCCAGTTCGATCCCATCCATGACCGGCATCACGATGTCGGTCAGCAAAAGGTCGAAACTGTTGCCCGTGGTCAGGCAATCGAATGCCTCGTCGCCCTGCGCGAACGACTGGACCTCGTGCCCCGCCTTTTCAAGCGCCGTGGCCAGGAAGCGGCGCATCGACTCGTCGTCTTCAGCCAGAAGGATTTTCGCCATCGTGATCCATGCCCCCGTTAACCAATTACCTTGAGACGCCGTCGTGGTCGAGGTCGCAACATCCGTGCCGCCAGACCCTGTCCCCCTTTGGATCTTGCCCGGCGCATCTGCCCTACCGCCCGGCAGTCTAAGCGCCAAACCGCCGCTGCGCAAAGCGCCCGGACGGTTTTCCCTCGTTTTTCCGGGGATGAGACCGTCGCGAAGGGCTTGAAACCGCGCAGAGTCAATGGTCCACTCGCCCCATGTAACCAAGGTTAAATCGCGTTGAGAATCGGAAGCGACCGCCGGACGCCCGCCATCGATCCGCCCTTCGAGGTGCTCGCACCCGCAGAGCAGACGATGGCCTTCGTCTTCGCCTCGCCCCATTCCGGCCGGGTCTACCCCAAGGCCTTCCTGCAGGCCACAAGGCTGGACGGCACCGCCATCCGCCGCTCCGAGGACAGCTTCGTCGACGAGATCTTTGCCGCAGCACCCGCCCATGGCGCGCCGCTGCTCAAGGCCCACTTCCCGCGCGCGTTCGTCGACCCGAACCGCGAGGCCTATGAACTCGACCCGGCCATGTTCGAGCAGCCGCTGCCGGCGCACATGAACACCCGCAGCCCCCGCGTGCTCGCTGGCCTCGGCACCATCGCCCGCGTCGTGCGCGACGGCGCCGAGATCTACCGCCGCCGCCTGCCCCTGCAGGAAGCCCTGACCCGCATCGACACCTGCTACAAGCCCTATCACGCCGAGCTCAGGACCCTCGTCGACACCACGCGCGCCCGCTTTGGCCACGCGGTCCTGATCGACTGCCACTCGATGCCCTCGGTCGGCGGCCCGCTGGACCAGGACATCGGCTCGGCCCGTCCTGACATCATCCTCGGCGACCGCTTCGGCACCGCCTGCGCGCGTCGCCTGACCGACACGGTCGAACGCGTCCTGGCCATGCAGGGCTTCGCCGTGGTGCGCAACAATCCCTATGCCGGCGGCTTCACGACCGAGCATTACGGCCGCCCGGTCACCGGCGTCCACGCGCTGCAGATCGAGATCAATCGCGCCCTCTACATGGACGAGGACCGCATCGAGCGCACCGCCGGCCTGCGCCAGGTCACGGCCGCTTTCACGACGCTCATACGCGCGTTGGCCGAGATCGACTGGCGCTTCCTCAGCCCCGCCTTGCCCACCGGCGAAGCCGCGCAATAGCCCGGCAAGCCCGGACCCGAAAAAGAAAGAGGCCGCAAGGCTTTCGCCTGGCGGCCCAAGTTAAGGGAGGAAACGCCCGAGAAGGGCTACGGAGCAAGGACCAGCCTTACTGCGTCGCACAATAATGGCGATCATCACCGATAAATCAAGCGTTAAATGTTCACGCCCAAACACATGGAGACACGTAAAATATTGATTTTGCAGCATTTTCACGGAGTCAAAGCCCCTAAGTTTTTGTCAGATTACGTTAACGTCAACATTGCTGCGCCGCAGCAACACCCCGCCCCGTCCGTCACAGTCTGCGAACGAGAGATGCGCAACCCGCGGCCTGCAGCTACAACGGAGCGCGCCGATTCCCGCCACCGCGCACGAGCAATCAAGGAGGCTTGATGCGGATCCTGATCTCGACCGACGCATGGGCCCCCCAGGTCAACGGGGTCGTGCGGACGCTCGAGAAGACCGGCGAGGAACTGACCCGCATGGGCCACGAGGTCCGCTTCCTCACGCCCGACGGGTTCCTGACCGTCCCGCTGCCAACCTACCCTGAAATCCGCCTCGCCCTGTTCACGCGCCCCAGGGTCGGCGAGATCATCGACGCGTTCCGCCCCGATCGCATCCATATCTCGACCGAAGGCACGCTCGGCCTGTCGGTACGCCGCAACTGCCAGCTCCGCCGCCTGCCGTTCACGACATCCTTCCATACCCGGTTTCCCGAATACATCCGCGCCCGCTTCGGTATTCCCGCCGCCCTGCCCTATGCGGGTCTGCGCTGGTTCCATGGCCCGGCAAGCGGCGTGATGGTCGCCACCCGCTCGCTCGAGCGCGAGCTGGCAAGCCGCGGTTTCACCAACCTGCGCCTCTGGTCGCGCGGGGTCGACACGCAGCGCTTCCATCCGCAGGACAAATCCTGGCTCGACCTGCCGCGCCCGGTCTTCCTCTATGTCGGCCGCGTCGCCGTCGAAAAGAGCATCGGCGACTTCCTGAGCCTCGACCTGCCCGGCTCGAAGCTCGTCGTCGGCGACGGCCCGCTGCTCGAAGACCTGAAAATCCTCTACCCGGAGGTGACCTTCGTCGGCCCGAAATTCGGTGAAGAGCTCTCGCGCTACTACGCCGCCGGCGACGTGTTCGTCTTCCCGTCCCGCACCGATACGTTCGGCCTCGTCGTCCTCGAGGCAATGGCCAGCGGCCTTCCCGTCGCCGCCTATCCGGTCCAGGGTCCCGGGGACATCATGGAAGGCCGCCCCGACATCGGCGCGCTCGACAACGACCTGCGCGCAGCCGCCCTGCGCTGCCTCGACCTCGACCCGCAAGCCTGCCGCAAATTCGCGCTCGCCCACTCTTGGGAAGCCAGCACCCGCCAGTTCCTCGAGAACCTGGCCCCCTGATCCATCATCCCGGACGCGAGCGTGAGCGAGCGAACCGGCCCTCCTCAGGGCCCCAGCGGAACATCAGCCACAAACCACAGCGCGAACAAGGCCGTCGAGGAAAGCCCGAACGCGATCGAGTAGGGCAGCATCAACGCCACCATCGACCCGATGCCCGCCTGCGGCACGTAGCGCTGCGCCGTTATCAGGATCAGCGGGAAATACGCCAGCAGCGGCGTGATCGGGTTCGTCATCGAGTCACCCAGGCGGTAGGCAGCCTGCGTCCACTCCGGGCTGATCCCGAGTTGCATCAGCATCGGCACGAACACGGGCGCAAGGATCGCCCACTTGGCCGACGCCGAGCCGATCAGCACATTGATCCCCGCCGAAACAAACACGATCGACACCAGCAGCGGCAGCCCGACAAAGCCCAGCCCCTTGAGGAACTCTGCCCCGTTCACCGACATGATGACGCCCAGGTTCGACCAGTTGAACAGCGCAATGAAGATGGCGGCAAAGAACGCGAGCACGATGTAGCCGCCCATGTCACCGAGCGAGGCATTCATCATCTTCACGGCATCCTTGTCCGACGTGATCGTGGCCGCGGCGATGCCATAGGCCAGTCCGCACAGCAGGAACGACACGAACAGGATCGAGACCAGCGATTTCAGGAGCGGCTCGATCGAACCGTCATCGCCGCGAAACGGCATGCCGGGCCCAGAGCTCAGATAGCCGAACCCGGCGATCAGCAGCACCGCAACAAGGCCGGCGAACACCAACCCGCGCCCTTCACGCCGCCGCTCGAGATCGGTCTGCTGGTCCGGCTGGGAACCGCCGGGCATCTGCCAGGGCGTGTTCCCTTCCAGCCGCGGTTCGACCACACGGTCCGTCACCCACCAGCCGACAAGCGTGAACAGGGGCACCAGCGCCATCATCATGAAGTAGTTCGCCGTTGCCTTGACCTCGCGCGCAGGCTCGATGATCTGCGCCGCCGCCTGCGTGAGCCCGGCCAGCAACGGATCGAGCGGCGTGACCAGAAGGTTCGCCGAGAACCCGCCGGCCACCCCGGCAAAGGCCGCCGCAAGCCCAGCCAGCGGATGTCGCCCCGAGGCTGCATAGATGGCCGCCGCCAGCGGCACCAGCACCACATAGCCCGCATCGGCCGCGAGCGACGACATCACGCCCGCAAACACGATCGCGCCCGTGAGCAGCGTCTTGGGCGTGGCGCGCACGACCCCGCTCAGTGCCGCACCAATCAAGCCCGACCGTTCCGCAACACCAACGCCAATCATCATCATCAGCACGAGCGCGAGCGGCGGGAACTCGGCAAACACCTTCGTCATGTCGCTGAATAGCCGCCGCACCTGCTCGACATCGAGCAGGCTGACCGCCACGACTTCCTTGCCCGTGCCGGGATGCACGACCGAGACCCCGATCCCCGCATAATAGGCCGAAAGCGCGATGACGAGACCAATCGCCATCGCGAACAAGGTGACAGGGTCGGGCAATTTGTTCCCCACCCACTCGACCCCGTCGAGCACTGCCGTCCCCAATCCCCGTCGCCCCTTGCCCGCAGCCATGTCCGTCCCCTCTGATTTGCAAGGAATGACATATGCCAAATTCAGGCGGTCGAGACCACAACCGGGTTGCGCCAGGGAAAATCAACAAGACTGGCGCGTGATTTAAGACCCGCCTCAGTGATTGCCATCCTGCGTGTGACCATGGTTCTGGTGATCGTGTCCCTCATGAGCCGGGGGCGCCGGCTCGCGAGCCGGGATTTGCGGCATCCGGGTCATGCTGAACAGCAGGAACGACACCAGCATCAGCACCAGCCACGGGATCTCGCTGTAGATCACATTGGTGAGGAACATGAGCTCGATCTCGGACGTCCGCGAGCGAAGCGCATTGTAGAGGATGGCCTGGGCCTTCTCGCCGATCTCTGCCTCCACGCGCGCCTGCTCGTACCAGGGACGCGATTCATGCTGCGCGAACTCGTTGGCGCAATTGGGTTCATTCATGCTGCGGATGCGCCGCTTCCAGTCCGCAATGGCGCAGGCACCGACCCGCGCAACCAGGCGCCCGATCAGTTCGTTGGCGCATCCCTGCTCGATGCGCATGTCGGATCGCGCGCGTCCCCGGCTTCCGGCTTCAGCCTCAAGCTCGGCCCGCGTGCGGATCGGACAGGGATTGGCATCCATCGGATGCAGCGTTGGAAACACCGTGCGAAGTCCCGTGAAATCGAAAGCCGTAAGCGCTTCCTCCACCGCACGCACACGCACCACCATGGGGCGTCCGGCCAGATGCGTGCTGTCAGTGACCGGCGTTTCTCCCTCGACCATGGGGCACACCGGCAACGGATGGCCCGAGGCATCGACACCCGCGCTCGTATCGCGGATGGGCAGCAGCACAAGATTGAAGCCACAGGCATTGATCGGGTCACCGATGAACTGCGGCGCCACCTTCTCGGCCAGCACGCTGCTGTTCAGGTCATCCCACCCACGCAGGACCAGCAGGCGGTTGCCCCCCGACGGGTCGGCAAGGTCGCGCAGCGCCGCATAGGGCGTGTAGAGCGCAAAACCCAAAGCAACCGCGAACACGATCAGCAGCAACAGCCTGATCCACGCAGAAATCACCCAAAGATAGGTCACGACAACGAGCCTCCCATGTTGGCCTGCACGCCTGTGCACAAGCACACAGGACGGACGCTCGCACCATCACGCCCCGAACGGACCGGGTCCATGAACCGAATTTTCGGGGACAGTATGAAAGCGTGACGCAGGAACCTGACAAGCTCAATACAGCCCCACGCCCCACAAGTATTGACTGCGGTCAAGGATTGCCGGCGACCGACATGGTTACAAGCTGTGGCAGGGGCTGGCTCCGGCCCCGGCTCAAGGGGGGAAAATCACACGTGAACGACACGACAGAAGCCGCTGCCACGGACACGGTGGCCACGGCAGCAGGATCCGTTGCCCGGCTCACCTTGTTTGGCCTCGCGACCACCGTGTTTCTCCTGATCGGCGCCTCAAGCCTGCTCGGCGCCGACTACGTGGACGGCCTCAGGGAAAGGCTGCGCCTGACCGGTTCCGACGTCGAGCGGACGCGCGATGCCGTCCTCCTGTGGCGCCAGGCCGCCTGGGTCCATGACGACTTCCTCGCCCAGGTGCAGCTCGGCGACATCTACAGCGACAACCGCCAGCTGCGCAGCGGCCCGCGCGGCTCAGGCCCCGACAGTCCCCGCTTCCGTGACCGCATTGAAGCCTATGTCTGGTACTTCCTCGCCAGCCAGAACGAGCGCTTCGCCCAATACGCCTTCAGCGAAGCCGGACGCAAGATGGTGGCCGCCAAGCTGAAATCCGCGCGCGACGGCCAGACATTCCTGTTGCTGCGCATGACACAGGCCGAGCGCGAAGAGGCTCGCAATCGCATCACCTACATTCTCAACTGCCGCAATGCCGACGGGTTCATCCGCCTCGGTCGCATCCACAAGGAAGTGCCCCCACCCGTCCCCGACCGCGGTGAGGACGGCGCACCGCGGCTGAAGGATGTCAACCGCATGATACGCGACGACATCCGCACGCCCCGCTTCCAGGGCAATGACGTGCCGCTGGCGCAGGCCACGGGCCTCGCCTCCTCGACCGTGTTCGTGCACGACCTGTTCACCGCACTCATGTATTTCTACATCGCCGAGTACCACGGCAGCCACCTCGCACAGAACTTCATCCAGGAAGCGATCAGCGAGATCAATCCCTCGGCAAATCCCGAGACGGCCTATCTGATCAGCCAGGTCCAGTGGGACGCGCGTCGCTGGGTCCCGCCCTTCGAATTCTATCCGGCGGGCACCGGCCTCTATCCGCACAGCGACGAGTGCGTCCTTTCGGCGGACGAGAACCGGCGCCTGCAGCTGATCGGCAATTACGTGTCCACGGGCGAGCTGATGGCGGCCCTTTGGTACCTGCAATTCCTGCACGGCAACCAGGACCAGTGGCTGGCCGGCATGCCGCGCGCGGTATCCGATTTCCAGCAATACCTGAACCATCCGCGCACCGGCCGCCTGCGTCCCGACGAGATCCTGCGCGCCATCCGGATGGCCGCCGTCAACGGTCACGCCGGATCGCAGGTCAGGCTGGGGGTTCTCTATGCCAAGGGCCAGGCCGTTCGCACCGACTATGAGAGCGCCGCCAACTGGTTCCTCGCCGCCGCACGCCAGCGCGATGCACAGGCCATGTATTACCTGGGCGAGATGATCCAGAAGAACTACGTGGTGCGCGAGTCCGACGCCAGTGCCGCCGTCGCCCTGAACTTCTACCTGCAATCGGCCATGGGCGGCTACGGCCCGACCCGCCAGCGCTTCCAGCAACTTCTCGATGCCGGCCCCTGCCAGGATTGCGCGCAGCCCCCAAGGTCGGCAAGCGGCCGCCCCCTGATGCCACCCCGCCCGACACAAGCCACGCCCCGCCCGCAGGAACCGCGCAAGGTCGGACCCGAGGCACGGCCATGAACCCGGAGAGCAACCCAATGAAGACTTGGTCCAGGAAGAACTTGGCCGCCATCAGTGCCGTCGTCGGTCTGGCGGGCTTCATGGTGGCACTGGTTCCCGTAGGCTCCATCGCCGAGCCCTATCAGACATCGATCATCACCGATCCCTATGATCCGTTTCCCGAGATGGAGAACCCCAAACACTGCCGCGAGCCGCATTGCAGGCCCGGCGACCCGCGCCTCAAGCGCGCGGTGATCCTTGACTGCAGCAAGCGCCGCGGCAACGCCGCGCACACGCTGCGCGACGCCGTCCGCCGGGTGCCGCCGAATGGCGAGATTCTGGTCATGCCTGCACCCCGCGGCAGCACCTGCATCGCCGACGGCACCATCATCACGAAGCCGCTGACCATCCGGCCCTACGAGGGCATCGGCAATGTCTACATCCAGGGCACCGTTCCGCCGCCGGGACAGACACAGGATCCCATCGACACGACGTCATCAGCCTGGATCGACTTCACGCGCAATGCAGAGCAACTGCGCCGCGACAGCCTTGCGCTTGTTCGTCACCAGGGCTTCAGCTTTGGCTACTGGACGAGCGAGCCCGCGCCGCCGCCCGCACCACCACAACCACAACCAGCCCAAGGCGCCCCAGCGACCGGCGACGCCCCTGAGTGGAACGACGACATCATGGCGCAGGCCCGCCTGCATCCGGGCCAGCACTGGGTCGCCTGCCCGCTGCACGCAGCCCTCGTCGAACTCGGCCGCAGGGGCAACGAGACGGCGCAAACGGCGCTCTGGCAGACACACAACAAACGCGACCTCGAACGCCTGCTGGCTCAGCTTGCAGCGGTCGCCAACAGTGCCGCCAATATCACCCCGCTTCCGGTGCCCCAGGCAGGGCCCTGCGCGCGGCCCGACACGATGTCCCTCGCCAATGCCGCGGCAGCGGTTCGCCGCCTCCACCAATCCGTCAGCCTGCAGCAGCGCATCGCCAACGCCCTGCTCGCAGCCCCGCCGATCCAGGGCAGCCCGCAGGCCGTCGCGTCGTGCATCGGCGCAAGCCTGCCCGCCGGCGACGCGCTGAACATCATCGGCGTCAATTTCATCGTGCGCAGCGGCCCGCATCCCTGCATCAGCGTGCAGGCCGGAACCGTGAACGTCAGGCAAGCCCGCATCGACTCGCGCGGCACGCGCTGGGCCTTCGACGTGAAGGAGAGCGGCCGCCTCGTGATCGAGGACAGCACGATCGAGACCGACGGCGGCGGCGTTCACGCCCGCAGGGCCGTGGTCGAGATGCGCCGCGTGGCCATCCAGCTCGAACGCGGCCGCCGCGGCATCGGCGCCTCGCTGACGGGTGCCGACGGCATGATCTCCGACATCAACATAACCGGCGGCGAGGTCGGCCTGGTCCTGTCCAGCGGCTCTCGCGGCATGCTGGTCGAGCGGCCTGTGATTACCGACGCAGGTGCCGGCCTCGAGCTCGTGGGCCAGCCGGGCCAGGGCGTGATCTCTGTGCGCGGCGCAAACATCCAGCGCGCCATCGTGGGCGCATGGATCCGCAACAACGCGCGGGCCGAGCTTCTGGGTGGAGAGATCCGCGGCAGCGAGCGCGTCGGCGTCTTCATCAATGACTCAGGCGCCCTGGTGCGGGGCCTCGGTCACATCGAAGGCGGCAATTTCGCCCTCGCCGTCTCAAGCAAGGTCCGGGCACCCCAGACATCGGCCCCCTCGCCCTCCCTGCCCACGCTGTGCACGACGCCAGGCGCCGTCGGCGAAGACGATGACGGCTATGGCGGCGCACCGCAGGGCCCTGCCTGCGATTACATCGGAAACCTCACGACGGAACTGCAGAACCTGGGCCCCATGCAGGGACCTGTGAGCACGACCGACGCAAGCCCGCTGGGCCCCATCGAAATCGATCAGAACCTGATTGGCCCGGCCCGCAGCGCCGTCATCCGGCTGGCGATGCACCACACCGGCCAGGTCATCCGCCTGACCAACAACATCCTCGACTGCCCCGACGGCGTCGACTGCATCAGCATCGAAGGCCACAAGCCCAAATACCTCGAGCGCCGCGGCAACCGCTGCACCGGCACGCGCTGGTCAGTAGGCTCCCGCTGCAACGAGTGACGTAAGGGCCCTGACACCACCGCTGCGAAGGCCATGAGCGACAAGAGCCCCACCAGTGGCAAGACACGCGCGCCTGATCGCTTGCTGCGAAGGGGCGCGGGAGCGTCGCGAGGGGTGGTGAGTGGGGAGGTGGCTGTGTGGAGAGGTCGGACGAGAGGTAGCTGCCGGCTCGAGCTGGGAAAAATTCGCTGATACGGGCGGATTAACAGCGAATTTCTGAAATTCGGGCGCGGTGAGACAGCCCGATAGCACCAAAGCCTCGCGGAAACATTGGCACCTCAAGCAGAATTCCCTGCACAAGGAACAGGGAACCATTTCAGGTGATGCAGGGAATGTGACTTCGTGAGCCGCGACGCCAACCCAAAGCTCGCCATCGCCAAAATTCTGACCAAGCTAAACATGGCAGTCACGTAAACCGGCAGACGCAATCGTGGCTTTTGACGTAGCGCACATCACCTCAATCGCTTCGCAGCCCAATGAAGCCTTCTCTCCGTACATAGCTTCAACAACAGCCGCACAAACCAGCAGCGTGCCACGACTCTCGGATCATTCACGCAAACAACCTACCAGCAATACATGGAAATCCGCACGCGGGGACCAGATCCAGCTACTCACTGGTTTTGCAACGCCAACCCCGATCGCGCGCTTCATTCACACGACTGTCACAAGATCTTTCACCCAGCTGAAGAACCACAACTCGCGCATTCGCCGTGGAGGAGAAGTGCGACCTGCCAGCATTGTCGAATGAACGGCTGCATGGTTTGATAAAGCTGAGGCTCGCTCCTATCCACTCACCCGCACAGGCCAGACTGATGAACGACAACGATCAGCAACATCGCTTTGTAGCCCAGGACTTCCTCACCTGGCTCAGCCTTGGCGCTCTGGCCATCAACATCGTCGAGAAAATCCAGTCTCTGCTGGTATTGCCAGAGTGGTCCAGTTGGCTGCTTGCACATTGGTCATCGATTATCCTGACAGTTCGCACATTCACGCGCGACATCGCGGTGCTTGTGTTCGACATCGAACCATCCTGGGTCAGCATCCGCCTGGTTCCGACGCTTCTGGTTCTGATTGCAATTGCACTGCTCGGCTTGCGCCGCAGGATCTGGCTCATGCGGTCGCTTCCATTGGGAAGCTCGATTTCCGCGACCGGCAACACGGTCATACTGACTGTACTCGCGAGTGCGTTGATCCTGCTGATGCTCGCCCTCGAACAATCCTACTTCCCGCTCAATGCTCAGGTTCCGGATACGGCGAGGGAGTTCTTCGTCAACTGCTACAGGGAGTATCAATTCTCGTTGGTCTCGTTGTGCATATTCACGACCTACGAGAATCCGGTCCTGCAGGAAATTCTCACCAATTTCCAGACCTTCGACTGGATTGTACTCGTGACATATCTTGTCACCCTGGTTTTCGTGCTCTCGCGCCACCAGGCAGAAGTGATCTTCGCCTTTGTGCTGGCACTCGCAATCGCTGTCATTGGCTCAGTCAGTATTTGAGGTCGTGGCCATGTCGCGCGCCACACTGCGTCAACCAGATCGGAATGCTCTGGACCACGATCAGTGCAGATCGTCGCCCGTGCTGTGCAAGCTTGCTGTAGTATTGGCCCTCATCGTCCTCGTCGTCATGTTGCCATTTCGCTCGAGCGGCACCAATCTAATCTTGGGAACCGCGCTCGCTGCTACCAACGAAGACGAGCAGCGCGTAAAGGCGCTCAATGTCGAGTTTGTGAAACTCTACAACGCAGGCAAATACCAGGAAGCCGAGGCCAAGGGAAAAGAAGCGTTAGCTCTCGCCGAAAAACTTCTCGGGCCAAACAATGTGAATACCGCCAATAGCCTCAACAATCTGGCGTTGCTCTATCAGGATCAAGGCCGCTACGCCGAGGCCGAGCAGCTCATGAGACGCGCCCTGGCGATCAGGGAAAAGGCGCTGGGGGGGCCTGACCATCCCGATACCGCTACAAGCCTCAACAATCTGTCGGAGCTCTATCGGGCTCAGGGCCGCTATGCCGAGGCCGAACCGCTCTACAAACGCGCTTTGGCGATCAGGGAAAAGGCGTTGGGACCTGACCATCCCGATACTGCAACAAGCCTCAACAATCTGGCGCTGCTCTATCAGAATCAAGGCCGCTATGCCGAGGCCGAACCGCTCTACAAGCGCGCGCTGGCGATCAGCGAAAAGGCGCTGGGGCCTGACCATCCCGATACCGCCACAAGCCTCAACAATCTGGCGGGGCTCTATTGGGATCAAGGCCGCTTCGCCGAGGCCGAACCGCTGTTCAAACGCGCCCTGGCGATCAAAGAACAGGCGCTGGGGCCTGACCATCCCGCTACCGCCACAAGCCTCAATAATCTAGCGCGGCACTACAGGGATCAAGGTCGCTACGCCGAGGCCGAGCCGCTCATGAAACGCGCCCTTGCGATCGACGAAAAGGCGCTGGGGCCCGACCATCCCGATACCGCTACAAGCCTCAACAATCTGTCGGAGCTCTATCGGGCTCAGGGCCGCTATGCCGAGGCCGAACCGCTCTACAAGCGCGCGCTGGCGATCAGAGAAACCGCGCTGGGGCCTAACCATCCCTCTACCGCCGCAAGCCTCCACAATCTGGCGGCGCTCTATCAGCAACAACACCGACACGCCGAGGCCGAACCGCTGTTCAAACGCGCCCTTGCGATCTACGAAAAGGCGCTGGGGCCCAACCATCCCTATACCGCCACAAGCCTCAACAGTCTGGCGGAGCTCTATCAGGTTCAGGGCCGCTATGCCGAGGCCGAGCCGCTCGACAAACGCGCCCTGGCGATCAAAGAAAAGGCGCTGGGGCCTAACCATCCCGATACCGCCACAAGCCTCAACGATCTGGCGGCGCTCTATGGGGCTCAAGGCCGCTACGCCGAGGCCGAGCCCCTCGACAAGCGCGCGCTCGAGATCAACGAAAGAGCTCTAGGGCCCGACCATCCCAAGACCGCCAGGAGCCTCAACAATCTGGCGGGGCTCTATCGGGCTCAAGGTCGCTACGCCGAGGCCGAGCCGCTCTACAAACGCGCCCTGGCGATCACCGAAAAGGCGTTGGGGCCTGACCATCCCGATACCGCCACAAGTCTCAGCAACTTGGCAGGGCTCTATCAGGATCAAGGTCGCTACTCCGAAGCTGAGCCGCTTTATAAGCGCGCCCTGACGATCAGGGAAAAGGCGCTGGGGCCTGACCATCCCGATACCGCCAACAGCCTCAACAATCTGGCGGAGCTCTATCGGGAGCAGGGCCGCTATGCCGAGGCCGAGCCGCTCTACAAGCGCGCCCTCACTATCTACGAAAAGGCGCTGGGGCCTGACCATCCCAATACCGCCACAAGCCTCAACAATCTGGCGGTGCTCTTTAAGGATCAAGGCCGCTACGCCGAAGCTGAGCCGCTTTACAAGCGCGCCCTGACGATCAGGGAAAAGGCGCTGGGGCCTGACCATCCCTCTACCGCCGGAAGTCTCAACAATCTGGCGGGGCTCTATCAGGCTCAAAGCCGCTACGCCGAGGCCGAGCCACTCTACAAACGCGCCTTGGCGATCTACGAAAAGAC
>JBEIHO010000066.1:0-15246 GCA_040381215.1 Alphaproteobacteria bacterium
ACTATGCGGCCTATTTCCGCGATCCGGACGGCAACAAGCTCAACGCGTTCATCATGGGCTGAGGGCCGCGCGACCGCGTGAGCATGGCAATTGTCACGGGAGCAGGAACGTCCCCACTGGGCCCAGCCACAAGGCGAGGCCAGCCCCTGTTCCCGCGGCGAGGGCAGCAATGCTCGTCCAACGAGATGTGTCGAGCCCGCGGACGATCAGTGCCCATGCTGCGGGCAGCACGATCGCGCCAACGAGAACCAGCGGCAACGCGGGCATGTCGAGGGCCCGGGACGCCGTCATCTCGTCGAAGTTGGCATTGCCCCGCTCGGCGATGCCCATCGCAACGAGGACAGACCCCAGCAGATAGAAGACGTTGACGAGAAACCGCGTGGGCGCCGAGAAGGCCAATGCCAGCGCCCATAACCGTGACGGGTCCTGACGCCAAATCACGTATCCAAAGGCGGTGAGCAGCACCGATACGGCCGGCCCGGCCAGCGAGGCAATGCCAACCCCAAGCGGGTTCCCGCCAAAGGGTGCTTCCTCCGGCATGCCGGAGACTGCATAGGCGTGAAGTACAGTCGGGAAGCCGGCTGCCTGGCCCGCGGCCCAATGCCCGGCCTCGTGGAGCACGACCCCAAGCGGGGTCAGGACCAGGGCGAACAAGAAGAGGGTTGCGAACCTGAGAATCTGCATGACCTCGCGCTCGACAAGAGCGACAACGCTATCAATCGCATATCAAAAGTGCAACGAGCGCCGGCCGTTAACCTGTTACCGTATTTCAGGTGGGCCGGACGGTTGGTGTATTTCGCCGACAGCGCAATTCCATTGATTGCGCTGAACTCGCGCGCGCCGCGCCTTCACCCGATTGGCCATAGCCAGCGTGGCGTGCGGGCTTGATAGGCGGTGTAGTCATTGCCATGCTTGGCGATCAGCGCGTCTTCCTCGATGCGGACCTGCACGGCCATCATGGATGCGGCAAGCGGCAAGAGGGCTGCGGTGAGCATCGTGGGGCTCCAGAGGAACATGCCGACGGCAAGGCCGAACATGCCGACGAAAACCGGGTTGCGCGAGATTGCGAACAGGCCGCCCGTGACGAGTGCGCCGGGACCTTCGGCAGGCACGCCGACACGCCATGAGGCGCCCATTGCGGCTTGAGCGGCAATGATGAACGCTGTGCTCACCGTCATCACGCCGGCCGCAATCCAGCGCTGCGCTTGTGTGTCGCTCCATGCAGGGCGGCCGAGGTGAACCTCGATCTGCGGCATCAACCACGCAGTAAGCGCCGCCGTTGCCAACAGGGCTACGGCGATCGACCAGAAGTGTTCCGCGACCGATTGAATGGGGCGGTTGTGCCCGAAACCATAGGTGCGAATACCGCTTACCCGCAGCAACGCCGCCCTGAGGATGGAGGCAGCAAGTACCAGCAGGAGGCAGGCTGCGGGAAACCAAAGCGGTAGAAGCGTCATGTGATCGGTGTCCTTCTGTTCAAGCAACGCCGTGCGTGGTACATCCTCTCGTTACTAGAGGATCAAGCCCCATGTTGACGATTGGTGCCGTTGCCAGACAGACCGGCCTGAAGATCCCGACCATCCGGTTCTACGAGGCAGAGGGTTTGCTGCCTGCCCCGCCTCGCTCGTCGAGCGGACGCCGGCTCTATGGCGACGGCGATGTGCGTCGCCTCGCCTTCATCCGCCATGCGCGACAGCTGGGCTTTGAACTGCCACAGATCCGCAACCTCCTCGAGCTTGCCGACCATCCCGAACGCCCCTGCGGCGACGCTGACGCCATTGCAGCAGAGAACCTTCGGGCCGTCCAGGCGCGGCTGAAGCAGCTGCGCGCGCTCGAGCGCGAACTCAAGCGCATGGTCGACGCGTGTGCGACAGGTCGTGCGGGTCGCTGTCGTATCATTGAGGTCCTCGGTGATCACGCGCTGTGTGTGGTTGACGCGCACTGAGAGCCGTGCGGGGTTTGGTGCGATCACATCGCTGATGGTTCAGTGAGCCGGGTACTGGCCGATCGCGCGACGCGGCTGACCAGACAGCGCGCCAGCCTGTTCGCGGACGTCGACCTGTCTTGAGCTGTCGCCGCCCTCTCCAGTAACCGCGCCTAATCCTGCGTGCCGGCAAAGCTCCAGCCGAGGCTCGTCCCTGCGTGGAAGGGGACCACCTGGTTGGGGCCGATCTTGCACAGGGCCGGGATCTCGACCTCGGTGCGCTGCAGCTTCACTTGCCTTGTGTTCACGGGCAGGCCGTAGAAGGCGGGACCGTTGAGCGAAGCGAAAGCCTCGAGGCGGTCGAGGGCGCCCTCTTCCTCGAAGACGGTGGCATAGCTTTCGAGCGCGAAGGGGGCGTTGAAGATGCCGGCGCAACCGCACGCGGTTTCCTTGGCGGTCACGGCGTGCGGGGCTGAATCGGTGCCCAGGAAGAATTTTGGGGAGCCCCCGGTGGCGGCCCGGCGCAGGGCGAGACGGTGGCGTTCGCGCTTGGCGACCGGCAGGCAGTAGAAATGCGGACGGATCCCGCCCTGGAACATCGCATTGCGGTTGATGTGCAGGTGGTGCGGGGTGATCGTGGCGGCGATGGTCGCGGGTCCGGCCTCGACGAAGGCCACGGCTTCGGCGGTGGTGATGTGCTCGAAGACGATCTTCAAGCCGGGGAAATCTCTCGCGACGTGCTGCAGGACGCGATCGATGAACACGGCCTCGCGGTCGAAGACATCGACACTGTGGTCGGTGACCTCGCCGTGGACCAGCAGCGGCATGCCGGTGCGCTGCATCCGCTCGAGCACCGGCGCGATGGCCCTTATATCGGTGACACCATGCGCCGAGTTGGTCGTGGCGTGCGCGGGATAGAGCTTGCAGGCTGTCACGCTGCCACGGGCGAAGCCATCGGCGATGTCGTCGGGGCTCGACGTGTCGGTCAGGTAGATCGTCATCAGCGGATCGAAGGTGACGTCCTGCGGCACGACGGCGCGGATACGCGCGCGATAGGCTTCGGCGAGGCTCGTGGTCGTCACCGGGGGCGCGAGGTTGGGCATCACGATCGCGCGGGCGAACTGATGCGCGGTGTGCCGGACGATGTCAGCCAGCACGTCGCCGTCACGCAGGTGAACGTGCCAGTCATCGGGTTGGCGGAGCAACAGGGTGTCAGGGGCGGGCTTGGCTGTCATGAGGGCGTTGATGCCCCAAGTCGAGCTGCGTGAAAAGGCACTTTTGGACGCGGGTGGAAGCCAGGCGCGCCCTTGCTCGATGCGCGCCCCCTGCCCCGTGATTGATTTCACAGCGACGGATCGGCACCAGACGGAGCTTTGTTCCAAACGGCCGCCTGCACGAGAAGGCCGCATCGACGCCCCGCGGCCTTGGGCGCAGGGTTGCCCCGATGGGGCTTGCGGGTGCATTTGGCGTCATGGGACTGCTCGCTATCTCGGTCTCGCCCCGGGCGAACGGACGGGCTATGCTCATCCCGGTCAAGGGTGTCGCGGCGCCGGCCCGCTACGATGCCTCTGGCGAACTTGCATCCAAGGGTTGGCCAAGGGCGCGCGCAGCATTCAGCCAGCGTTCAGGTTCGACCCCTTACACTGAAATCTTCAGAGTGGAGGTCTATCCCATGTTGCGCTCGATCATTTCTTTTTCCCTGGCGGTGCTGTCGGCCATGGTTCTGATGGCTGCGCCTGCCAGTGCGGATCCGCAGTACCCGCAGACGCAGTCGGATTTCACACGGGTGCAGTACTACCACGATGGCTCCCGGCCGAACTGGAACGAGCGAACCTGCTGCCGTCGGAATGAGCGCGGCGGCTACCGGATCTTCTGGTCCACGGTCGGTGAATGCTACCAGACGCGCGGCGAGCGCACCTCCAACAAGGAGTGCCGAAAGAGCGGCGGGTTCCATCCCTATCCCGGCAGCCATGGCGGCGGGTATCCCGGCAGCAACTGGAGCGACACCGACTGGAACGAGCGTGTGTGCTGCACGCGCGACGGCCATGTCTGGTGGGCAACCCGCGGTGATTGTCGCTGGTATCGCGGGCAGGCTACGGCCAACAAGGTGTGCCGGCGCAACTGAGCCGACGGGCGTCTAGCCTGCCGGCCTCGTCAACGCTGCATTCAGGATGACGCCCACGCCCACGAGGGTGGAGATGATGGGCATCATCCCTGCATCTGCGAAGAAGACCCACGGGATGGCAATGAACATTGCTGGCGATGCGAACTCGACGAGGCGGTGCAGGAAGATCGGTATCAGCCTGATGATGCCCAGCGGATAGTCGGTCAGCACGTTCAGCCCCATGCCCATGACGACCAGGCCTACGGCGCACTGCGTTGCTTCCTCGTACTGCGTGTAGCCGTAGACCCAAGGCGACACGAGAAGCAGTCCCATAAGAAAGGCGTCGAGGAAGGCGTGGGTATTCAACGATATCGGCGCGTACTTCATCACATTCCCCTCATCTGAACAGGGCGAAACCTACGCTGATGTCAAGCGCAAGGCACGAGCCGGATTGCACCATTAACCAGCATCGGCTAAACACCCGCCATCATATTGCACCGCAACAGACACCGGGGACACCATGGCGCTCGACAAGTATCTTGAAGAAGGCATGTTCAGGAGCCGCTGGATCATGGCTCCGTTCTATGTCGGGCTCGTGCTCACGCTGGCCGTCCTGCTCGTCAAGTTCGCGCAGGAACTGATCCTGTTTGCGCCGACGGTGCTCGAGGTCAGCGAGGCCAAGGTGATCCTGGGCGTGCTGACGCTGATCGACCTCGTGCTTGCGGGCAACCTGCTGTTGATGGTGATCTTTGCGGGCTATGAGAACTTCGTCTCGAAGATCGATACGGGCAACAGCGAAGACCGGCCCGACTGGATGGGCAAGGTCGACTTCAGCGGCCTGAAACTGAAGCTGATCGGGTCGATCGTCGCCATCTCGGGCATCCACCTGCTGAAGGCCTTCATGGAACTTAAGGAGATCGACAAGGAGAACCTCATGTGGCTTGTGATCATCCACATGGCGTTCGTGATCTCGGGCGTGCTGTTTGCGGTGATGGACTATCTCACGGCGCGCAGCCATGCGGTGATGCTGCAGGCCGAAGCTGCCCACGAGGCTGCGCTGGCCCAGGCCGCGGCGATCAAGGCGGCGGCGGTCAAGGCTTAGTTCCCTGGCGGAGGCGCTGGAGGCGGCGGAAACGCCATTCCATCGCTTCCCTCTGCGGGCGTACCCGCGACGGCCACAGCATGAAGTGCAGGTCCCGCAGGTGAAACCGCCAAGCCCCTTGCGAGCAGCAAGGACCCTAGCAAGACAAGCACTGTCCAAGCCCAAGCCGGATGGACCTGTCGGCGCCGCCATCCGTCTCTACCGGCCGCGACCGCCACAAAGACGAGCGCCGCGAGTGAAGCTATCTCGAACGCATGGGGCGGCAGGAATGGCATCGGCAGCAACCGTCCGAAGCCAGGGCCCATCAGCAACACGAAGCTTCCGATCTGCAAGCGCGGATGCCAGTCCTGGTGCTTGCGCAGGGTGATGGCAGCGGCGAGCAAGCCAAGTGCACCGAACAGCGTCAACGGATTGGCGAACAGGAAGTGCTGGGGCTGGAAGAAGAATGGCGTCCGCCCTGTGCGTACGGTCTCCCAGGTGACCAGCAACCCGAACACCAGCAGGCCGCAGGCCCACACCATCGCAATCCGTCCCAACGTGCGATGCCATCCTGAAGCGCCCGCATTCGCGAGCCACGGCTGGACCGCGAAGATCGCGACCCACCCCATGAACACCACAGCATGCGCATGGACGAAGAGAGGCGCGTCGAGGCTTGATCTCCCCATCGCGAAGTGAAAAGCGAACCCGGTGACCTGAACGATCGCCATCACGGTCGCCAGCATGCGAAAGAAAGCCAGGTCGTCGCTGTGTGCGCGTCCGGCTTCATTTACAAAGCCCATAGCCATCGCTGCAGTCTCCTCAGGGTTCGTGCGCGTATCCTAGACTGCAGGACATGCTCTGGCCAAGTGGGGCTTCAGAAGTCGAACTCGGCCTGGCTTTTGGTCTTCGGCTTTCGTGGTCGGCTCTCGGTCTGCGGCAAGCCTGCCTTGCGGCTGCCGTGTTTCGACTGGATGGCTTCGGCCCTGCTTCGGAAGCCGGTCCCCTTGCGGACAGAATAGATCGCCTCGCGCGCGTGGGCGGCTGCCTGCATGTGGTCGACCATCGGCATGGGGTATGACTGACCCAGTACGATGCCGCGATCTGCCAACGCGCCGGTGGGTGCCGACCATGGTTCGTGAAGCAGGTCTGATGGCAGGCTGGCGAGTTCGGGGACCCAGCGGCGGATGAAGATGCCGTCAGGGTCCTGGTCGCGCGACTGCTTCACGGGATTGTAGATGCGCGCGACGTTCACGCCGGTGACGCCCGACTGCATCTGGATCTGCGGATAATGGATGCCGGGCTCGAAGTCCGTAAAGCGCCGCGCGAGCACCTGCGCCGGGAGGCGCCAGTCCTGCCAGAGGTGATAGCTCGAAAACGCGACCACCATGCTGCGCATGCGGAAGTTCAACCACCCCGTCCCCGCAAGCGAGCGCATGCAGGCATCGACGAAGGGAAAGCCGGTCCTGCCCTCCTCCCACGCGCTCACCATGGCGGCGTGGTCGCCCGTGACGGGCCGCAGGCTCTCATAGGCGGGGTGCAGGGCGCGGCGCTCGATCTGCGGCTCGTCCTCAAGCTTCTGGATGAAGTGACAGTGCCAGTGAAGACGCGAGGCAAAGGATGCCAGCGACTGCGCGAAGTTGGTGTCACCGTCCGCCTTCCAGCGCAGGCGCGCGCGTTCTGCAGCCTGGTATGTCTCGCGCATCGACAGGCAGCCCAATGCCAGATGCGCGCTGATGCGCGAGCAGGCAGACGCGCCCTCGAGCGGCGATGACATGGCGCGCCGATAGGGTCGGCCCCGACCCGAGAGAAACGTCTTCAGCAGTCCGACGGCCTCAATGCGGCCTCCGCGCTGGCGCTCCGGGCACGGATCATCGGCAAGTCCGAGGCCGGGGCCGTCAGGGGTGTCGTCGCTCTCAATTGCGGCATGCCGCAGGCTTTCGGGCGCAGGCAGGCTTGGGGCGCGCATCATCGCGTCCCACCGTGTGGCCCAGCCGTCTCGCGAGCGTAGTGCGCGCCAGACGCCATGCTGGCGATGCTCGATGAAGGGGACTCCAACGCGGTGGGCCCAACGTCTCACGGCCCGATCGCGGTCATAGGTCCACAGAAGACCCGTTTCCTCGTGCGCATGAAGGGTGGCGATCCCGAACCGCGCGTGAAGGCCTGCGAGCACCCCGACTGCGTCACCGACCTTGGTCACGAGGCGAGTTCCCCTCCTCTGCAGGGCGGCGTCGAGATCATCGAGGCACTCGCGCAGGAAGGCGTAGTGGCGCCCGGACATCTCCGGCTGACGCCACAGTTCCGGTTCGAGGATGTAGAGCGGCAAAACCGGACGGCCGCTTGCTGCGGCTGCCGCAAGCGCTGCATTGTCGTGGATACGCAGGTCGCGCTTGAACCAGACGACGTCGATCATGACCGCGCCAGTGCCGCCACCAGTTGCGGTATCTGCTCGCGGAACCGAAAGAAGCCGGCGGTGGCGTGGGGCCACGCACGCTGGTCGAATTCTCGACGGATCTGTACCAAACCCACGCCATCCTGGGCGAGAGCCCTGCGCACATGTTCGAGCGCAGAAGCCACCTCGCCAACCGGGGCATAGGGTGTGGCGATTTCCTTTACGCCCAGCGCGCGGGCCCAGGCGCTGACGTGCGTGGCATCCAGGGGCTCGGCCGATACGCCAAAGGCCTTTGCGGCTCGCGCAAGGGCATCATCAGCGGCGCCGCGGTTGAAGGTCGCTGCCGGGCTTTCAGCGGGCGCAACGCCGGGCCGCGCGAGGTGACCGACGGCCACGATATCGGCGTTGAGCATGAGGCTCTCGGGATGGAGATCGTCCTGATGCAACAGGAGGCCTACGCGACGCGTCGATAATTGCGCGGCCGGAGGGATAGGTCGGATTGCGGGTGGCGGACCTTCTTCAGACAGGGGCAAGGCGTTTTCGTCGAGGAGGCCTTGCGGGTTGAAGCGGCCTTGCGTGTTGTCGCGAATGTTGTCGGCGCGCGCGAGGTAGTGCTTGCCGCGCGTGTGCAGGCCCGCGACCCAGCGCCAGGACAGCGTGTTCGATGCCGGATCCGCATCGAGCAGGTGGCTGAACATGAAGCCTGCTCCCAGCTGCCACGGCAGCTTCAGCGTGAAGATCCAGATCGAGGCGAACCACATCCGGGCGTGGTTGTGCAGCCAGCCCTTGGTCACGAGTATGTCAACCCAGGCATCGAAGGCCTTGATGCCGGTCTGGGCCGTCATTGCGGCTTGCAAGCGCCGGTGCAGGCCCGGGTCCGCCTCGGCTTGTGCTGCAATCCTGGTCCGCTCGGCCTCAAAGCGCAGGAAGACGTCGGGACGTTGCTCGAGCCAGCCCTTCCAGTAGGTTCGCCAGAAGACTTCCTGGATGAACTTCTGCGCGGCCTCGAAGGGGTGGCGCGCGAGGACGGCGGCGATGACCTCGGTCTCGGTGATCATCCGGCGACGCAGCCAGGGTGAGAGACCCGATACGTTGGAGCGGTCCGCGGGGCCGCGATCGACGTTGCGGTCGCGCTCGTAGCTGCGCCCGGCGCGTGGAAGAAAGGCCTCGAGACGGTCAAGTCCCGCGGCGCGTGTTGGCTTCCATACCTCCGGTACGGCCGATCCGACTGTGTTTTGCCTATCCATGGGAGCTATACGTAGCGGCGGTCGATCCGGCTCAGCGGCTCGAACCGGCGCTTGCCGGCATCAGGTGCTGATCCAGAACGATGCGACAGACGTTACGTCACCTTTGGGGATGCAGCCTTGACCATGAGCCCTCCGGACCCGACGCGCACGACTGCCCTTCGCCTGGGCTTCCTGGGGCTCGTGCCCTTTGCCGGGCTTGCAGCCGTTGCCGCACTCGGCGAGGTGGAGCCGGCCCGGGTCGCCAATTCAGCGCTTCTGGCCTATGGCGCCACGATCCTGTCTTTTCTGGGCGGGATCCATTGGGGGCTGGCTCTGGGTCGTCCGGCGCTGCCGCAGCGGGATGTGCTCGTCACGCTGGGCGTGGGTGTCCTGCCGCAATTGCTGGGCTGGGTTGCACTGCTGGTGCCGACGCCGCTTGGTCACGGCCTATGCGCCTTGGGCCTTGCGCTGTTCCTTGTGGCGGACCGTGCCGCCGTGGCGCGCGGCCTCGCGCCCGTCTGGTTCATGCACCTGCGGTGGCCTCTGTCATGCGCCGCCGCGATTGCCATGACCGTTGGCGCCGTCACGGCCTGAACGAGGCGGGCTTCAGACCGGCGGCCCCTGCTCGGCTTCCTGCGACTTTGCATATGCTTCGTCGCTGGGTGCGAGCAGGAGGTACATCGCCGGCGTCACGAAGCGCGAGAGCAGCGTCGATGACACGAGGCCACCGATGATGACCCAGGCCAGCGGCGAGTAGAGACCCGAGGCCTCGAGCGCGAGGGGCATCAGGCCGCCGATGGCGGTCACGCTGGTCAGCAGGATCGGCAGGAAGCGGACTTCACCGGCTTCCTCGATGGCCTCGAGCAGGGGCTTGCCCTGTGCGCGGAGCTGGTTGGTGAAATCGACGAGCAGGATCGAGTTCTTGATCTCGATGCCGATGAGGGCCACGAAGCCGATCACGGCCGTGAACGAGAGCGAATAGCCGGCCAGCCAGAGCGCCACGAGACCTCCCATGACGCCAAGCGGGATGATGCCCATGACCACGCCTGTGGCGCGAAACGAGTTGAACTCAAGGATCAGCACGGCGACGATTCCGAAGATGGCGATGATGATGGCGGTCGACAGATCCGCGAAGGCCCGGTTCTGGGCCTCGAGCTGGCCGCCGGCCGACAGGCTATAGCCAGCGGGGACCGTCATCTCGCTTTTGAGGCGCTTGAACACCTCTTCTGTCACCTTCGATGTGAGATAGCCCGAGCCGGAGAAGGCCGTGATCGTGACCGTGCGCTCGCGCTGGTAGCGGTCGATGCGTGAAGGCCCGCCTTCGAAGCGCGGGTTGGTCAGCAGCGCCAGCGGCACGCCTGCACCGGCGGTTGTGGGGACATAGATACGCTGGAGGGCGTCGATCTCCTGGCGGACGTCCATGGGCAGGCGCAGCACAATGGGGAACTCGTCGCCATCGTCCTGTCGATAGGCGCCCACCGTGTCGCCTGAAAGTGCGATGCGTACCGTCTGGTCGATCGCGCCGGCGGGTACGCCGAGGATGGCGGCCTTGCGCGCATCCACACCGAGGTCGAGATCGGTACGGTCCAGGCGAACCGGGTTTGTCACGTTGCGCACACCCGGCGTTGTCTCGATGATGGCGGTCGCCTTGGCCGAGAGTTCCTTGAGCGTCGCGAGGTCCTTGCCGCTGATGCGCACTGCGATGGGGGCTGCGATCGGCGGCCCGTTCTCGAAGACACGCAGGTTGATCTGGGCGCCAGCGATGCTGGTGAACGCGGCCCGCATTCGATCGAGGGTGGCCGGCGTCGTGCGCGGGTCCCACTCCTTGAGTTGCACGAAGACCTGTCCATAGTTGCTGCGGACGTCCTCGGGGATCACGTTGTAGAAGATGCGCGGGTTGGCCCTGCCGGCATTGCCCATGGCCCAGACGACTTCCTCCTGGGCCAGCAGTATCTCTTCCACCCTGCGCACGACACGATCAGTCTCGCTCAGGGCGGTTCCGTCGGGGGTTTCGATGTCGACCACGAATTGGGGCGTCTCGGCGGGCGGAAAGAGGCTGAAGCCCAGGCGCGGGATCAGCAGGAGCGACAGGGCAAAGAGCAACATGGAAACAGCGACAACCACGCGCGGGCGTAGCAGGGCCACGTGCAGGATGGGCCGGTAGACGCCGTGAATTCCCGACATCACCACGCGCAGCACGAGGTTGCCTTCCGGGTGCTCGTTACGCGACAGGAGACGGCTGGCGAGGAAGGGAATGATGGTCAGGGACACAATCAGCGATGCACCGACCGTATAGAGCACGGTCACGGGCAGCGAGCGCGTGAACTTGCCCGCCCCTTCGGCGAGGAACAGCAGCGGCAGGAAGGCCAGCATCAGCGTGGCCGTACAGCCGACAACGGCGATACCGATCTGGCTTGTGCCGGCGAGTGCGGCCTGCAGCCTTGTCTTGCCCTCTCGCAGGTGGCGCGCGATGTTCTCGGTCACGACGATGGAGTCGTCGACGAGCAGACCCAGCGCGAGCACAAAGCCCGAGATCGAAAGCTGGTTGATCGTGAAACCGGTATAGAGCAGCAGCGTGACGCCGATGGCGAGAGAGAGCGGGATCGAGATCATCACCACAATCGAGGCGCGCCAGCCCAAGGGCAGCAGCGTGATCAGCACAAGGCCGAGTGCGATCGCGAAGTCGCGTGCGAGCGTGTTGAGACGATGGGCCACGTTCTTCGACTGGTCGAAGGCGCGCTCCATGCGGACGCCCTGCGGCAGGTCGGCCTCGAATGTGTCGATGGCGGCGAAGATACGGTCGCGTACCGTGAAGACATCCTGGCCGTCCATCATGTTAGCGGTGAGGAAGATGGCGCGCTTGCCGTTGAAGCGGGTTTCGTGGCGCAACTCGGTGTAGGCCCAGTCGACCTCGGCGACGTCGCGCACGCGCAGGGCCCGCCCGTCGACGGTGGCTATGACCGTGTCCCTGATTTCCTCGAGCGAGTCGAAGGCGCCGGTGGCCTTCACGTTGAAGCGGCGGGAGCCGGAATGGATGGCGCCGGGGGGCGCGTCGACGGCCTCGGCGCGCAGCACGCTGGCGAGGGTCGTGATCGGGATACGGCGCTCGGCGAGCTTTCCCATGTCGACCGAGATGCGGACCTCGGTCGCTGGTGCGCCCCAGACTTCGGCCTCGCGGATGCCCGGTATGCGCTCGATGATGTCACTCAGGTCGCGCGCGGTGTCTTCAAGCGTGCGGATGCTGGCCGTGTCGCTGAGAAAGGCAACTTGCACGATGTTGGTGAGCGAGGTGCGGATCTTCTCGAGCCGGGGCGCGAGAAGGTTGGCAGGCAGCTGGGGCCTCAGCGCATTCAGCTCGCGCGAGACCTCGTCGAATTTCTTGTCGGGGTCGGTTGTCCACTCGAACTCGGTCACGACGACCGCGACGCCGTCGCGCAGGACGGTATCGATGCGCTTGACGTCTTCAAGGCCGTCGATCACGCGCTCGAGCGGGTCAGCGACCAACTTCTCCATGTCGGCGGCGGCAGCCCCCGGCAGGATCGCGCGGACGATCACGAGCGGCACGGGGAAGCTTGGGTCCTCGGCGCGCGGGATCTGGCGTACCGAGCTTACGCCGATGATGGCCAGCATCAGGAAGATGACCAGCGTGAACTGCCAGTTACGGACGAAGAACGAGGTGAAACCGGTCACTTGGGTTTTGCCGGCTTGGCGGGGCTCTCGCCTTCAATGGTCACGGACTGGCCGTTGCGCAGGTAGGCAGCACCGGAGGTGGCCACGCGGTCGCCGGCCGTCAGGCCGCTCTGTACCAGAACGCTGTCACCGGCGAAGCCCGCGATGGTGACAGCGACGCGACTTGCCTTGTTGTCGGGCGAGATGACGAAGACATAGGCGGCATCGCCCTGCCCCTCGATGAGCGCGATGGCCGGAACGGCGAGCAACTTCTCGCGGGCCTCGCCAACCGACGGCGACAGGCTGGCCTCGGCGACGATGCCGCTGCGCAAACCGGTCGGGATCTTTGCCAGCGTTATCTCGACGTCGAAGGCTCCGTTCAATGCATTGGCCTTGGCGCCGATGCGGGTCACGGTTCCTTCGGCCAGGAGCGTGCCGCCGGCGATGCGCAAGTGCGCCTTGTCGCCGGTGCGAATGCGGACGACCTCGCGGTCTGCGAGGGGCGCGCGCATGATCATCCCCGACGTCGTGTCGCCGATCGTGATGACGGGGGCGCCGGGCGCCATTTGCTGGCCGACTTCAGCATGGCGGACAAGCACGACGCCGTCACTCGCCGCGACAAGGGCGGCTCGGCTTTCGTCGTAGCGGGCAGAGGCGCGCGCGGCGGACGCGCGCTGGAAGGCGGTGCGGGCGTCATCGAGGCGGGCGGTCGAGACAAAGCCCTTTTCGTGCAGTGTCTGCGTGCGGTCGAGACTGGCCTTGGCGGCGGCGAAGGCCGCCTCGGCCTCGGCCCTGCGGCCAGCGGTGTCGGAGGGATCGGCGCTGATGAGAGACGCGCCCTTCTTCACGGTGTCCCCGACGTCCACGGCATAGCTGCGCACAACGCCGCCCGTCTTGAAGCTGAGAACCTGCTCGCGCTTGTAGGTGATGGTGCCGGAGACGATGATGCGGCCGGCGTCGACGGCAGGAGCGACCGTTGCTGCCCTGACGGGGACTGGCGGGGGCGCCGCCTTCTCGTCGGCAGCCGCCATGCATCCCGTTATCAGCAGGAGCGCGATGCTGCCTGCGACGTTGCGAACTGCCTGCATGCGGAAAGCTCCCCTGGCCCACGGAACAGCCTCGTCGCCCGGCGAGACCCTCGTTCGACTATGCCATGGTTCGGGTAAACTTTGTGCGTTTGCGAAGCGAAACGGACGTCCGCAACGGCGCTTTCAAGCCTCGTTAACCCTGCGGATCGCAGTTCTGCAAGCCTCCATACGCGGGTGTTGTGACACGAGAGACAGTTTCGTCGGACCTGAAATGCAGGACGAAAACGCTATCCCGGCGGGGCCAGTGACCTCAGCCACCGCCACCGCCGCTGCCGAAGAGGAAGTCATCAGCCGTCATGCTGGCGAGCGTGGTGTTCAGCAGCAGGATGTCCGTGGTGTCGAAGTCGAGCCGAACATCAGCCCCCACCTGCGTCATGCGCGCCTGGATGTCGGCAAAGGTGAGGATGCCGGCCATGGTCAGGCGGATGACGTCATTGCCCGAGGCATCGAAGTCGGTGATCGTATCGGTCGCGATGCCGTCTGCGTCGGCGAAGACGAAGGTGTCGTCGCCGGTGTTGCCGGTGAGGGTGTCGGAGCCTCCCAAGCCCGTCAAAGTATCGTTACCCGAACCCCCAAACATCAGGTTGTCGCTGCTGTTGCCCGTGCCAATGAAATTGCCTGAGCCCGTGAAGTACAGGTTCTCTACGTTCGCCGCCAAGGTATACGCAGAAAGGTTCGTCTCAACCTGGTCCAGGCCCTCCCCTACATTCTCCGTCACAATGTCAGACGAACTCGATATCACGTATGCGTCGTTACCTGCCCCGCCAGCAAACGTGTTAAAACCAGAACCGCCCAGCATCCAGTCATTACCCTCTCCACCCGTCAACGTATCGTTGCCATCAAGACCCAGAAGCGCATCATTACCAGCGCCACCCTCTAGTAGGTTCGCACTGGCATTACCAAAGAGACTATCGGCGAAGCTCGAGCCAGTAAGGTTCTCAATACCTGTCAGCACGTCGCCCGCAGCGTCGCCGCCGGATGCGGTTCCGGCTTGCAGGTCGATGCTCACTCCGGCGGATGACGATGCGTAGGACGCTGTGTCCCCCGTTCCATCACCTCCGTTCAGCACATCGGCTCCCGCACCACCGACAAGCTCGTCGTTACCTCCCCCACCGTTCAACGTGTCGTTGCCTGCGCCACCTGTCAGGATGTTTGCGTTGCCGTCGCCGGTCAGGGTGTCGTTCTGGGCCGAGCCTGTCAGGTTCTCGATCGAGTTGAACGTGTCGCCCGTGGCGTCGCCGCCCGTGGCTGTGCCAGCCTCGAGGTTAATTGTCACGCCTGCCGAGGAGTTTGCGTAGGTGGCCGTGTCATTGCCGCCGCCGCCTACCAGCACGTCAGCACCGGCGCCGCCGGACAGGATGTCGTTTCCTGAACCACCGCGCAGCTCGTCATTGCCCGCCCCACCACGCAGGTCGAAGGTGCCGTCGGTTTCGGCGGTGCCGATGATGGTGAGTGTCTGGCCTGAGGACAGGGCTGTGCCGTCGACGATCAGTTGGGCGCCTGCGGCGACGGTCGCGTCGGCGAGGGTCAGGCGGTAGGAATTGCCGGCCGAGACGTTGATGCGCTCGACGTTGGTGAGCGTCGTGTCGGACAGGGTGATGCCGGCGCTGTAGTTGCCGTCGAGATTGAGCGTGTCGGTGTCGGCGGCGCCGTTGATCGTGTCGAGGGCCGTGAAGAAGGCGCCGAGGTTGATCGTGTCGTTGCCGTCGCCGCCGTCGACCGTGTCGTCGCCGTCGCCGGGGTTGATCGTATCGATGCCGCCACG
>JBEIHO010000067.1:0-14902 GCA_040381215.1 Alphaproteobacteria bacterium
CGCGCGGCTTATCCGGTTGGCGTCGGCGCGTGCTTCATCACGATCGGAGAGATTCTGGGTGGCCGGTGCGCGCTGCCGCGCGACGCGGCCCAGACGAAGGGGGATGGTGTGAAAGGTTGGGGATGTTGTTGGGAGCAGGTGCGAGCAGGGTCTTGCACCACCAGCGCCACCTCACATACCCATCCAACTCTAACCCCGTCATGGCCGCGTCGCGCGGCAGCGCGAACCGGCCACCCAGTGATCGCGGGCACAGGGGTTGCTGCCGTGCAACCTGCGCCGGAAAACGAGGAACCGCCGCGCGACGCGGCCATGAGGAAGGGATGACTTGAATTCCCCACCCCAAGGGGCCAGATAAGCGGGCCCTTTCACAACCGCCCGCCAACCCCGGAAGCCTGCCCGCGTGACCGACAGTACCGACCATCTCGCCCGCCTCATCGACGACGCTCGTCGCATCGTGGTTTTCACGGGTGCGGGCATCTCGACGGAGTCCGGCATTCCCGACTTCCGCAGCCCGAACGGCATCTGGAGCCGCCAGCGCATCATCTACTTTGACGAGTTCGTCCGCTCGCGCGAGGCACGCATCGAAGCCTGGACGCGGTTGCTCGACGGGCGCAAGACGCTGATGGCGGCAACCCCGAATGCCGGCCACCGCGCCATCGCAAGGCTGGCAGAGCAGGGGAAGGTCACCGAGGTCATCACCCAGAATATCGATGGCCTGCACCAGGCCTCGGGTGTGCCCCATGACCGCGTCATCGAGATCCACGGCAACGCCACCTATGCCAAGTGCCTCGCCTGTGGCCAGCGGCACGAGTTCGACGACATCGAACCGGCCTTCCGCGAGACGGGCGAGCCCCCCAATTGCCGCATCTGCAAGGGTGTCGTGAAATCCGCCACGATCTCCTTTGGGCAGGCCATGCCAGAAGAAGAGATGGCCCGCGCAGGTGCCGCAGCGCGCGCTTGCGACCTGTTCCTTGCCGTAGGGTCTTCATTGGTGGTCTACCCGGCAGCCAATCTACCCATCACGGCAAGACGCAGCGGTGCGAAACTCGTGATCCTCAACCGCGACCCCACCGAGCTCGACGGCCACGCGGACCTGGTTCTGAACGCGGAAATCGGCCCCACAATGGGCCGGATCGTGGGAGTAAATTAACCGGGCTTTGCGACACTCGGTTCCTCGTGCTACTCCCCTTTTCGACTTATCGTTAACTCAAGGAAGAATGGCCTATGGCTTCGCTTTTCACGCTGAACAAGGAAGAAGAAACCAAGCCGGCGGAGCCCACGCCCTTCACGGCCATTCCCCAGGCGCTGTTCAAGTCCCGCACGGTCCTGATCTTCGGCGAAGTCGACATGAAGATGGCAGAGCGCGTGACCGCGAACCTTCTCGCGCTTGCAGCTGACGACCCGAACAAGGACATCAAGGTGATCCTGCACTCGCCGGGTGGCCACGTGGAGTCGGGTGACACGATCCACGACATGATCAAGGCGCTGCGCCCCCGCATCAAGGTGATCGGAACGGGATGGGTCGCCTCGGCCGGAACACACATCTATCTGGGCGCCGACAAGGCCAGCCGCTTCTGTTTGCCGAACACGCGCTTCATGGTGCACCAGCCCGCAGGCGGCGTCCGCGGCACGGCATCCGACATCGAGATCGAGGCCGAGGAAATCCTGAAGATGCAGGAGCGCATCAACCGCACGATCGCCGATGAGACCGGGCAGCCGATCGAAAAAGTGCGCCAGGACACGGACCGTAACCACTGGATGTCGGCCGAAGAGGCCAAGGCCTACGGCATCGTGGGCCGCGTGATCGAACGGATCGACCAGGCGTGACTGAGGCGGCGCCACGCCCTGCGCCCTGGTGGCAGGGCGCCGTCGTCTACCAGATCTACCCGCGCTCGTTCTGCGATGCAGATGGCGACGGCATCGGCGACCTGAAGGGCATCGCCTCGAAACTCGATTACATCTCGTCGCTGGGCGTCGAGGCGATCTGGCTTTCGCCCATTCATCCGACGCCCAACCGCGACTTCGGCTACGACGTCGCCGATTTCGACGCGATCGCCCCCGAGATGGGCACGCTTGCAACCTTCGACGCACTGATCGCCGAGGCCCACCGCCGCGGCCTCAAGGTGATCATGGATGAGGTGCTCTCGCACACGAGCGACCTGCACCCCTGGTTCCAGGAAAGCCTGAAGTCCCGGACGGGCGACAAGGCCGACTGGTATGTCTGGGCCGACCCGCGCGAGGACGGCACGCCGCCCAACAACTGGCTCAGCGTCTTCGGTGGGCCTGCCTGGTCCTATCACCCGGCACGCCGGCAGTACTACTTCCACAAGTTCCTGAAGCAGCAGCCCAAGCTGAACCTCTACAACCCCGACGCCCGCAAGGCGGCGCTCGACGTGCTCAGGTTCTGGCTTGATCGCGGTGTCGACGGATTCCGCCTCGATGTCGCCAATTCCTATCTCCATGACGCGGCTCTGCGCGACAATCCGGCCGTGCCGATGGCTGAACGCACCTCCCATCACTGGGGTCACGCGCCCAACCTGCAGCGCCGCACGCGCGACTCCAACCTGCCCGAGAACCGCGAGGTGCTCGACGAGATCCGCGCGCTGGTCGATCGATACGGGGACAGGTTCGTCTTCGGCGAGTTCTCGGAAGAGCCGGGACTGCTCGGTCACTTCGCCGGGCGCGACCATGGCCTGCACACGGGCTACACCTTCACCTTCCTCGAGGACCGCAGCTTCCGCCCGCAGGTCTTCGCCGACCACTACGCCTTCCTCAATGCGATAGAGGGACTGTGGCCCTGCGTGACCATGTCGAACCACGACGTGCTCCGCACAGTGACCCGCTATGGCCGCTCGCTTGAGCCCAACCCGGCCCTGGCCCGCCTTGCGCTTGCGCTGCTGATGACGCTGCGCGGCACCGTCCTGCTCTACCAGGGCGAGGAACTGGGCCTGCCCGACGGCCCCATCGAGCGACACCAGATCCGCGATCCCGTGGGCGAGCTCTATTTCCCCTTCAGCAAGGGGCGCGACCCCTGCCGGACACCGATGCCCTGGGTTTCGGGCAAGCCCAATTTCGGCTTCAGCTATGGAGAGCCCTGGCTGCCAATGGCGCCCGCCCACGGTGCGCTCGCAGCCGCAGGTCAGGAGCGCGATGAAGGCTCGACGCTGCATTTCGCCCGCGCACTCATCGCCTTGCGAAAGGCGCATCCCGTGCTGCGCATGGGCGAAATCCGCGTGCTCGAGGCCAGCGACCAGGTCCTGACCTTCGAGCGCGTGTCCGCGGCCTCCCGCGCCTTGTGCGTCTTCAACCTGTCGCGCTCACCCGCCACAGCCACGTGCGCCCCCGACGGCCTCGCGCCCATCCTTCAGGTCGGCAGCGTAGCGCGGGCAGGGGGGCAGTTGAACCTCGGGGCGCTCTCTGCAATCATTCTGGAAGGCAAGGTGCAGGGAGCTTGAAGGCGATGAGGCAGAAGGGGCTGGCCATGGGCCTCGTGCTCGCTCTGGCATCCCTCGCATCCGCGATGCCGGCACAGGCCGCGCCCGACCGCATCCGCTTCCTCGAGGGGGCGCCGGCCCTCGAGAAAATGCCCCCGGAACAACAGGCAGCCCCCGTCGAGGGGTATCTCTCGGACGACCAACGCGCGGCGATCGCTGCCTCGGTCCAGCCACCACCGGCGCCCGGGACGCAGGCCGCCAAGGCTGAGACCGAACTCTTCCAGTATCTGCAAGGCCTGTCATCGACCAAGCGCTGGCAGGTAGCCGTGGATGACGACGCCACTGTCTATCTGCGCTTCACCGACCAGATCGGCTTCCGCATCGATCGAACGACGGCACCGGCCCTTGTGGCGCTGCTGAACCGCGTGGCCGAGGACACGCTCGCCGTGTCAGCCGCCGCCAAGGCGCGGCACGCCCGGCTGCGCCCCTTTCAGGAGGCCCGGCTCGAGCGCGTCTGCGGCTTTGCGCAGGCGCCGACGCCCGACCCATCGGCCAAGGGCACGGGCTACCCCTCGGGTCACGCATCTGTCGCCTGGGGGACCGCACTCGTCCTCGTTGAGGTTGTTCCCGGCGGCGCCCAGGCCATCATCGGGCGCGCCGTATCCTTCGGGCAGAGCCGCGTTGTCTGCGGCTTGCATTATCCGGCCGACATCGAGGCCGGCCAGTTCATAGGCAGTGCGGTGCTCGCAAAGATCTTCGAAGCGCCGGACTTCCGTCGTGACCTTGCCTGCGCCCGGCGCGAGGTCGAGGCCATCCAGCGCGGAGAGAAGGCCGCGGATCTGCCGGCCTGCGCCATGCCCCAATAAGAAAGGGCCACCCCGTTTCGCGGAGCGGCCCTGCATTCTTGTCGAAAGAAGGGGAGGTCAGTCTTCCTTCTTCTTGCCCTTCTTCTTGCTCTCGGCCTTGGCTTCAGCCTCTTCATCCTCGGCTTCAGCGGCTGCGCGCGCTGCGGCAGCTTCCTCGAACATGGCGTCGGCCTCGGCGCGGGCCTGTTCAGCCTCGGACTGCAGCACGTTTTCGCCGCGGGCCTGGCGCTCTGCCTCTTCGGCAGTGCGCGCGACGTTCAGCGTCACGGCAACGCGGACTTCCGGGTGCAGCTGCACCTTGACGTCCACGAGGCCCAGCATCTTGACGGCCTTGTCCAGAATAATCTGGTCGCGGCTGACCGAGACGCCACCGGCAGTGATGGCATCGGCGATGTCACGGGTCGAAACCGACCCATAGAGCATGCCGGTTTCGCCGGCTTGCCGCAGGATGACATAGGTCTGCTTGTCGAGCTTCGTCGCAACGCCTTCCGCTTCCTTGCGGGCGGCGAGGTTGCGAGCCTCAAGCTGAGCCTTCTGCCCCTCGAACTTCTTCACATTGTCCTTGGTCGCCCGCAGCGCCTTCTTGCGCGGCAGCAGGAAGTTACGGGCGAACCCGTCTTTCACCTTCACGACGTCGCCCATCTGGCCGAGCTTCTCGACGCGTTCAAGCAGGATGACTTGCATGATCGATCCTCCCTTTACGAAACGACGTAGGGCAGCAGGGCCAGGAAGCGGGCGCGCTTGATGGCTGTCGCCAGCTCGCGCTGCTTCTTGGCCGAAACGGCCGTGATGCGTGAAGGAACGATCTTGCCACGCTCCGAGATGTAGCGGGACAGGAGCTTGCCGTCCATGTAGTCGATCTTCGGCGCGTTATCGCCCGAGAACGGACACGTCTTGCGACGACGGAAAAACGGACGGCGTCCGCCGCCGCCACCACCGCCTGCGCCGCCGCCGAAGCCGCCGCGATCACCCTGTTCACCAAAGCTCATGACGCGGCTCCTTCTTCGCTTGTCTCGAAGCCTTCGTCATCGCGACGGCCCCACTTTGCGTCCCGGCGTTCCTTTGCCTGCTTCGCCTGCAGGCCGGCCGAGGGGCCTTCCTCGAGCGCATCGACGCGCACCGTCATGTAACGGATCACGTCTTCGTTGATCTTGAGCTGGCGCTCCATTTCGCCGATCGGCGCCCACGGGCCGTCGATGGCGAGGTGGACATAGTGCCCCTTGCGGTTCTTGTTGATCTTGTAGGCCAGGGAACGCAGCCCCCAGCTCTCGACCTTGACGACCTTGCCGCCGCCCTGCTCGATGATGCTTTTGGCCTGTTCGGTCAACTGGTCGACCTGGGCCTGCGCGGCATCCTGGCGCGCAATGAACACATGCTCGTAAAACGGCATGGGAGCCTCCATTTGGCCGCGGCACCTTTGCACGGCCCCCATGGCAGTGCGAAAGGCGATGGTCCTGCCTTGCTGTCGGACAACTGTCCCAAGGGATCCATGGGATCCCGCGCGCGGCGGCCGCAGCCGGTTTCAAGAAGCGCGGAATATACGTATTTGCGCCTGACCCGCAAGCGGCGATCTGACCCGCCCGGCTGACGCCCCTGCAGGCCGGGGCCATTTTTACCCCGCAGCGTCTCAGAGTCTCATGAGCGCAACGCTGCCCGCCCCACAGCAGAAAATTTACCTCTCGTTAACCATCTGGCCTCATCCATGACACCGCATTAACTGGAGACGGAATCATGACGATGAGATCTGCCCTTCTGGGCGCCGCCGCGTCCCTGCTGGTGGCTGGAACCGCTGCTGCGGGCGATGTTGGCCCGACAGGCTGGTACACAAGCCTCGGCGCCGGACTGAACTGGATCAAGGATGGCGGCTACCAGACCTATGAGTCTGGCAGCACTTACCCGGGCATTTTCTCGTACGAGCGGGGATACATCGTGTCAGGCGCGGTTGGCTACGATTTCGGCCGCAATTGGCGTGTCGAATTCGAGGCAGCCTATCGCGACAACGACATAGGTTTCGACTGCAACGCCTTCTCACTCTGCGGCCCCGTCAACGCCGATGTCTGGGAGTTCTCCCAGATGTTCAACGTCCTCTATGACGTGCCCGTGAATGAGAGCTGGGAAGTGGCAGTCGGCGCCGGCGTAGGCGGTAACCTCGTCGTTGTTGGTGACTATGACGTTCGCGAAATGGACGACTACGTCTTCGCCGTCCAGGGCATTGCCCAGGTTGCCTATCGCATGTCGGACCGTTGGAAGTTGTTCGCCGACTATCGTTACATGACGATGGGCGATCCGGGCTTTGCGTTCGCATCGACGCCTGGCGCGCGTCTGGAACTCGAAAAGGGCGACACCTCGCTGCTGATGGGCGTTCGTTTCGACCTGCAGCGCGATGCAGCACCCAAGGTCATCGAACCGGAAGTGCAGAAGCCGGTCGCTGAGGCCCCCAAGCAGTTCATCGTGTTCTTCGGCTTCAACAAGGCGAACCTCACGGCCGAGGCCGTCCGCGTGGTCGCTGAGGCCTCCGAGGCGGCGAAAAAGAACGGTTCCGCATCCCTCGCCATCGTGGGCCATACGGACACGTCGGGCTCGACCGACTACAATCTGGCCCTGTCCATGCGTCGTTCGCAGGCAGTCAAGGACAGCCTGATTGCTCATGGCATTGACGGTTCGATGATCTCGACCGCAGGCCGTGGTGAGGCCGAACTGCTCGTCAACACCGGCGATGGGGTGAAAGAACCTCAGAACCGCCGCGCGACGATCGACCTGAAGTAATACCAGCCCTGACGGTGGCGGCCCGCTTTCGAGCGGTCCGCCACTTTTTTATTGAACCGGCGCGCGCCTCTCGCCCTGAAGTTTCGGCAAGCGTTTAGGCTGCCGCTGGCGCACTCTCGGAAAGTCCAGCCTCGCGCAGCAGCCGCGCCTGCTCACTCTCGCTCCGATAGAGAAAGTCACGCGGCAGCCCCAACCGCACGCTCGCCTGGCAGCCGGGCGAGCGAGGGTCCATGCGCCTCTCCGCCAGCCGGGCGACAAGCTTCAGTGCCAGCCAATCGGCTGTCGACAGGTCGTATTCCCGGCCGAGTTCAAGCTTCTCTCGTACGATCGGCGGCAAGATCGAGACCGACGCGCGCGCCAGAGCGCGGTGAAGAAAGCGCGGCACGTTCGGCGCTGCCTTCCCGGACTGTATGATGTCGAGGAATTCAGTCACGATTGGATGCGGCTCGAAACGTGGTGCAAATCGCTCCATCATGGCAAGGAATTCTCCCTGCGACTTTGGCGTGTTATTCGCGCCATAGAGCCGGGACACCACGCCGCCATCACGATAGAACCTGTCCTTCTGCCCATCACTGAGCGCCGATACGAAGCGGTCATAGGCGTTCAGGAACCCGAAGGCGGCCGTGGCCGCCACCCAATCGAGCAACTCCGGATCAAGCGCCTTGTAGGCCTCGCCCCTCGGCGTCGCTCCCTGGACGCGCGCATGCATGTTGGTGACACCCTGGATCACCCGCCGCGCAGCACTCTCGGGCCCGTAACATCCCACCATCGCAGCAATGCCCGTGCGCTTCGAGCGGCCGATCGGGTCTGACTTGTAGGTCGAGTGGTCCCACACCCCCGAGCGGATGCGCGCATCGGCAAATTCCATCAGCACGGCTGCTACCCCGCCGATCCCCAGCGCCACCTGGTTCTTGAAGATACGCCACTGCAGCGACGAGGGATGCTGCAGCGAGCGCTCGCCCGCAGGCGTCTCGAAGTCGATCTTCCAACCCAGATAGGATTGCGGCTCAGTCGTCATGGGTCACCCTCACGCGCGAACAATCTGGCGTCATCATACCGCCAGCACACCAACTCGCCAACGCCAGAGCTTTCGTAAGGGAAGTCCGCCGCCTTACTGGTCTGAGCAGTGAATGACGCTGCAGAAGCCATCGTCGCGGGCAAGCGCGCTATCGACAATGGTGAACACTTCCTCCGGCACGCCGAGGCGCACATGCAGCCCCGTCATGCGCGCTTCCTTGTACATGAGCGGAAAGCCGTGGGAGAGGTGGCCGCTGTTCAGCGTGCGGGCAATGCGTTCGGCGCGGAGGCGTGAGTAGTTTCCCTTCATCAAGGCAACCGCTTTCTTGTGATGCGTGCGCATGGTGTTGTCGGCCATAATGGCAACCTCCAGCGCCTCATCATCCATATCTCGCACCCTCTTATGCTTCAGGAGTGAGGCAAAGGCAGCCACTGGAACATTGCCATATTGAACGTCGATCGGTCCCAGGCTCGCAACTTCCGACATGAAAATCTCGTTTCCTGTCAGTGCCAGTATCGTACCAGCCGAGAAGGCTTCATAAGGAACAAAGAATGTCTTGCGCCCTTTGTGCGCCTTCAACGCGCGCACGATCTGGCTAGCACCAAGCGCGCTGCCACCGGGCGTATGCAGGATGATATCAAGATCCATATCAGCCGGCGTGGCGCGGATGGCTTTGATCGCCTCGGCTGTGGTCTGGGAACCAACCCAACCCTCGCTCATTCCATCCGAATGAATAATGGAAATGAGGCGTGTTCCGCGTCGGCCCTCAAGCGCGACCATCGCATCCCGGACATCTCCAATCGGGCAAGCTGCGCTGCACGTCGGCGCAATTGAAGCCGTTGGCCCATCGGCGGCGCGATTGCTGGAAAGCACCTTGACCGTGTCGGTGGAGAGTTGGATCTCGTCGAGAAGCCCTGCTGTTGCAACCTTGAGGCCCCATGACCGCAATTCCTCGGCGTATAGCGGGTGCCCCTCATGAAAGGCGCCGCGGCTAATCTCGCGAGCGATCTTTCGCCATCTCCTGACCCGGCGGGACTTCAAGAGCAGGCCTGCCAACCACTCAGTTTCTCGCACCTCTTGCTCCAGCCGATGCAGGCTGATCAGTGCGCCCTCTGACATGTGCCGGCGCGTCTTCAACGATGCGGCTGAGAGGGTCGCAGCGACATTGTGGTGATCCAGCACCAGCGCGGCATCAACGGGCATCATGATCTCATCTGCCGCCAGAGCCAGTAGTCCTATCGACCCCCGCAACTGAAAGGGAACGATGGCACTGACCTTTCCCGGATGCGCGTCAAGAATTCGGGCAATATGTCGGATCACAGACACGGGCGGATCAAGTGCGCGCAGGAGCAACAGGTCGATAGGTTGCTCTTTCGGAATATGACGATACTGGTGCAGGAACTCGCCAAGAAGGATCGGCTCTGCATTATCCGCGCTAGGCGCGCGATGTTGATCTCCAGCTCCCAGAACCACCACATGCGACTTCCGCGCCCGGGACAGCGAGCGTAACAGTTCCTGGGGATCGCTACTCGCAGCAGCTCTGACTGACGCAGGGGCCTCCAGCGGGATCCGTTGAGCGTCGCTGCGACGGAGCGCTGCGCGCTTCAGCCTGAGGAAGGCGGCGGAGGCAATCGCCAAGGCAGCTGCAAGCAGCACAGCGGCCGCAGCAATCATCGCACCGTGATCGAGATAGAAACCAACGGCATCGAGCAGTGCGGTCATGAAAATCGTCCATGTGTGCAAGAGGGATGACGCCGAGCGCGCGGCGCGCAACCTCACTACACGCAAGGGCATGACCTTCCCATGCGTTTCCCATCTGCAGGGAAATGTGTTTTTTTCTTCGTGTGTATGACAGCGCGTTTTTCACCACGCAGCCGAAAACGCGCTGCGCGCACTCGCCCACGCGATGAAACCGCTCGGTAGCGGACGCTAGTCTTCGCGCGAGGTCCGCCCCTCGGCACCATTGAGGGGGGCAACACCGTTGCCACGCACGATATCCGTCATGAGCACATTGCAGCGGTGCCACTCGTCAGCATAGGCGCGCGTCATTGTTGCAACCCACTTCTGCTGCAGGGCAAGCAGGTCGGGAAGGCTCTTGCAGGTGCCGGCCTCGGTAGCAACCTTCATGTTGTCTTCAAGACGCTGGTTCATGAACCGCAGGCTCTCCTGCTGCATGGCCGCAAAGCTGCGTCCGAAGACGGATGCGCCACGGCCCACGGCGTCCGCGACCGATACGCTGAACCCGGGACCAAAGGGATGGGCGATAATAGAGGAATGCTCAGTAGACTGAGAGAATTTTTGCTGCTTCATGGCTCAACTCCGAGAATGATGCCCATCGCTTCCGTGGACCACGAACAAACCATGGCAGGAACAAGGCTCGCCATCCTTGCGGAAGAGCAAATCCGGGTTGGCTTCAACCTTGATGACCATCATTGCGTTGCGTGACAGGCATGGCAATAAGAGGCCATCGTGCATCCGGAGGCAGGTAATGAACCGCGCACTGGCGTTGCCGAGCAACACGCTCGCCTTCATCATCGAGAAGGCAAGGGAATTCGACGTACAAGTTGAAGTGGATGACCCCGCTTCGGGATCGAACCCGGCAGATGACCGTCAATTGGCGGTACTTGAGGATACCGTGGACAACCCCGCGGAAGCCGAACTTGCCGCAGCGCTGCAAGCGCTGAACGAGGATCAGCTCGCCGAACTGCTGGCCCTGCTGTGGGTCGGGCGCGGTGATTACGATCGGGCAAGCTGGCCCGATGCTGTGCGAGCCGCCCGCAGCGCAAGGAACAAGCGCATCGTGCGGTACCTTTCAGGCACGCCCATGCTGGGTGACCTCATCGCCGAAGGATTGGCAGAAATCGGAATCCAGGTACCGCTGCCGCCTGAGGAAGACGTGGCGCTTTGAAGCCCCACTGGGAGCCGCGGAGAGTCAATCAACAGAGGAGGATAAGCCATGCAAGTCCCGCTGCGCGTCGTTCTGGACGGCGTCGAGCGCCCTGAGGAGGTTCGCGCCCTGGTTCGAGAGGCAGCTTCCGTCCTCGAACGCTTTCACGGCCGGATCACGAGTTGCCGCGTAGCGGTCTCCAATCCGGACATTCGCCATAGGAAAGGGGGGCTATATGACGTCCACGTCCTGCTGCGCGTGCCCGGCCAAGGCGATATCGCGATCAGTCGGCGCGCTGGCGACCAGCGCGAGCGTGAGCATCTTCCTGTCTCGCTTCGGACGGCTTTCGCTCTCGCGCGCCGGCGTCTCCAGGACAGGGCGCGGACGATGAGAGGGGACGTCAAGGCTCATGACGCCCCGCAATCAAGTGGCCGCGTCGCCAAGCTCTTCGCGCGTTCGGGGTACGGCATCATCGAGGATGCAGACGAACGCGAGATCTACTTTCACCGCAACAGCGTGCTCAACGGCGGTTTTCGCGACCTCAAGATCGGCACCAGCGTCCGGTTTGTCGAGAGTGAAGGCGAGAAGGGGCCGCAAGCAAGTACTGTTGCGCCCGACGGAACAGTGCGCGCCCGCCGCGCAGCCACCAAGGGCAAGGCGTGACCCTGCGTTCTTGACGATGAAGAGAACCGGCAGCCAAGTCGCTGCCGGCTCCGATGAACGGCTCAGGCGGCCCGGCCAACACCGTCATACATGCAGGCATCTTCGCCATCGGCGAGGGCCTCGAGCATGGCGATGTCATGAATGCGCACCTGTCGCCAGCCACGCAGGCTGATGGCTCGGGCACCCTTCAACTCCGTCAGCGATCGGCTTACCGTCTCGACGGAAAGGCAGAGAAAATCGGCGATGTCGCTGCGACGCACGGGCAACAGGATGTCCGTGGTGTCAAGGCCTCGTCGGGCATTGCGCTGCACGAGGGAAAGAAGGAAGGTGGCCACGCGGCTTGTTGCGGATAGCCTGCCGATCATGAGAAGATGTGTGCGTGTATCCGCGACCTCGCGGGACAGAGCATCGAAGATGTCGCGACCCAGGCCCGGATCCTCGCCCACCCGTCGCCAGAGCGTCGTAGTGGCCAAGGAACGTATGCGTGTAGGCGACAACGTCTGAGCTTCGTAGCAATGCGCATCTTCGGACTCAAGCCCGATGAAGTCCCCCGGAAACGCGACCCGTACGATCTGGCGCACGCCATCATTCAATATCTTGTAGACCAGGACGACACCACTCTCGATCTTGTAGGCATTGACCTTGCGATCCCCGTCCGCAAACAGGGGCGCGTTGGATCTCAGCTGGCGGCTTGGCGCGTCGGCAAAGCAAGCCTCAAGCCGTCCTGACGGCGGGGTAGGTGGTATTGTTCGATGAAGCGGCAGGCTGACGGCATCGGCATGGGCTGCACTGGTTAACATCTTCTTCTCCATCGCTGCACTGGTGAACGAGTGACGCGAGTCAAAGCAGACGAATGCCAACGGTGCTTGTCACTAATGTAACGAAGTGTAACAAAGGGCTCCCTTGAGTTCCTTTGCATGGGCCTGTCACGGGGCGTGGCGAGACGCAGGCCCACGGAAAAGTCGATGGCACCAAACGATCCAACCAGCATCCTGATTGTTGATGACGCGCCAGACGTCCGCGCGATCCTGCGCGAATTTCTGGAGCTTGAAGGTTATCGCGTGAGCGAGGCTCGCGACGGGAATGAAATGCGTGCCCATCTCGACCGCCACCCCGTTTCGCTGATTACCCTCGATATCAATTTGCCCGGCCAGGATGGTTTCGCCCTCGCACGTGAAATACGTGCAACGCGCAATGTTCCCATTGTGATGATTTCCGGCAAGCAGGACCCGGTCGATCGGGTCGTGGCGCTGGAGTTGGGTGCTGACGACTTCGTTACCAAGCCTTTTCATTTGCGTGAAGTTCTGGCGCGTGTCCGGGCCGTTCTTCGGCGTTACAAGATTGACGAGGTCACCTCTAACGCCGCGAATACTTTTGGCTGCAACGACACGGTTTCTTTTGAGGGATACACGCTGTCCCGATCGCGTCGCGAACTGGCAGACACGACGGGCCGCGTCGTGGAGTTGACCGCGGCCGAGTTCAATCTTCTTGATCTTTTCCTGTCCAATCCCGCCCGCGTGATGTCGCGCGACCAGATCATGGATCGCCTCAAGGGAAACGATTGGCTACCCTTCGATCGGTCCATAGACACGCTGGTTGCCCGTTTGCGCAAGAAGATCGAGGGCGACACCGACCACCCGAAGCTCATCAAGACTGTGCGTGGTGTGGGATACGTTTTTACGGTGGAAGTGAGAAAACCGGACCGGTCCTGACGAACATCAAGGTTCAAAAGCAGTTTTGCGTGCTCTACTGCCGCGCATGAGAGAGACAAGATCACAGAATTCCGGGCACCCCGCTCTGGCAGATCGAGCCGACGTAATGCATTTGATCGGCGCCTTGGATGACGAAGAAATTGTCGAGGTGCTAGCCATGCACCCCACAGTCGTCGAACTCGAGGAGGTGGCCACGTGGTTGCAAGTCGAGGGCGACATGCTTGTCCGCCGCGGGCATGCACTTTCGCCACGAATTGCTTCCATGCTGGACATTGTCGGGCGCGATGACGAGAGCGAACTCTAGGTCGGCTGGCCGAAGCGCCGCTTCAGGCCAGTTCCTGTGATGTTGCGCGGGTCACTGGCAGCAACTCGACTTTGGCAGCGCTCAGCCGTCGATACAAGTTGCGCCGTCGGGCAACGGGCCACCACTCGTAGAGAAAGATCTCGAGCGGTCGCCAGTTGGCCACCCAACCCATGATGATAAGGCTCTCGCGTGTTACGTCCGCGAGAGGACCCTCGCCAAGCAGCGAGCCGACATATTGAGTGCCGGCAACGCACGTGCCAAGCACCAGGATACCAATGAGCAGCGACATTCGGCCAATACGGAAAAGTTCTCGCAGGTCGCGGGCGGTTTCCTCGGTGCGAAGCGAGAAGAAGCGGCTCATGCTGCGCGCGAGGCCAACAGCCCCGGGGGCCTGAAGCGCTGCCGCGGGAACATGCACGACAATGCGAAGTGCATGATCGCGAGGCAATTCGCGCGCCCAGCCAACGATATAAGCCTCCGCATCCCGATCGAGGTCCCGCTCATGGAACGGGTAGGGATCGAGGGATTCGTAAAGTTGCTCGATATCATCCACGCTCACCTCGATTGTCGAGACGTGCACAGGTTCCGCCATGAACAAGCCCCGTATCAGCTCAGCGCTTCCCGAACCGCGCGCGCGAGCTCGGGTAGACTATAGGGCTTCTTCAGCAAAGGTGTCGTGTCCGACACCTGCGCCCCGCCGCGTCGTGCGACATCACCCGTGAAACCCGATGTAAGCAGGACGCGGACCTCGGGCCGGTTACCCATCACCCACGCAGCGACGTCAAACCCGGACATGCCACCCGGCATGACCACGTCGGAGAACACCAATTGGATGCCAGGCGTCTTTTTCAAGACGTCTATCGCCTTGGTCCCATTTTCCGCGGTAAGCACCGCATAACCCAGCAAGTCAAGGCGTTTGACGGCAATTTCACGAACATCAGGATTATCCTCGACGACAAGAATACACTCGCCTGCAGCAGGGAGTTCTTTCAAATGTCGGCTGACCGGCGGCTGGACCAGGAAAGCAGAGCGGGGCAGGAACAAGCTGACCCGCGTTCCCTTGCCAATTTCGCTGAAGATTGCAACGTGCCCACCAGACTGCTTGGCAAATCCATAAATCGTGCTGAGCCCGAGCCCGGTGCCGCGCCCGGCGTCTTTTGTAGAGAAATAGGGTTCAAACACGCGTGACAGGTTCTCAGGCGCTATGCCCGTTCCCGTGTCGCAGACCGAGAGCATGACGTAGTCCCCGGCC
>JBEIHO010000068.1:0-14528 GCA_040381215.1 Alphaproteobacteria bacterium
GGTGCCAACAAATTCGACATCACCAGCCGTGGGCGTCGCTCTCTTGCACTGGATCTGAAAAATCCGCAGGCCGTGCAGACGGCCCTGAAACTGATCGCCAAGGCGGACGCCCTCCTCGAGGGGTTTCGACCAGGGGTTATGGAAAAGCTGGGCCTCGGGCCGGATGCGGCCCTCAAGGCGAACCCGAAGCTGGTCTATGGTCGCATGACGGGGTGGGGCCAGACCGGGCCGCTGTCGCAGGCGGCGGGTCATGACATCAACTACATCGCGCTGACAGGTGCGCTGCATGCCATCGGTCGCCAGGGGGCGACGCCGGTGCCGCCGCTGAACCTGGTGGGTGATTTTGGTGGTGGCGCGCTCTATCTCGCCTTCGGCATGGCATGCGCCCTGTTCGAGGCGCGCGGTTCGGGCAAGGGGCAGGTGGTCGATTGCGCCATGACAGATGGCGCAGCCTCGCTGATGTCGATGTTCTACGGTTTCAAGCAGATGGGCATGTGGTCCGACACCAAGGGGCAGAACCTGCTCGACGGCGGCGCCCATTTCTACGACACCTATGAGACGGCTGACGGCAAGTGGGTATCGATCGGCTCGATCGAGCCGCAGTTCTATGCCCTGCTGCTGCAGAAGACCGGTATCACCGATCCTGACTTCCAGTCGCAGATGGACCGCTCGAAGTGGCCGGCGCTGAAAGCCAAGATCGCTGCCGTGCTCAAGAGCAAGACACGGGCCGAGTGGGACACGCTGATGGAGGGAACGGATGTGTGCTATGCGCCCGTGCTCTCGCTCAGCGAGGCTCCGCATCATCCGCACAACAAGGCGCGCGAGACCTTCGTCGAACTTGATGGCGTGGTGCAACCGGCCCCGGCGCCGCGCTTCAGCCGCACCGTGCCCAAGGTCCAGGGACCTGCGCCTGAGGCAGGTCAGCACAACGACCAGATCCTGTCCGATTGGGGCTTTGCGGCGTCGGACATTGCGGCGCTCAAGTCTTCAGGTGCGATCTAATGGCGGCGCTTCCGGGTACGACAGGACGGCGGCGCATCTATCTGATGCGTCATGGTCATGTCGACTATTTCGCGCCTGCGGTGCGTGAGGCTGGCACGACGGACCTGGTGCCGCTGACGGCTCTTGGTCGCGAGCAGGCTCTGGCAAGCGGCGCCGCGCTGGCCCATGTCAGGTTCGACCGGGCTTTATGCTCGGGCTTGCCGCGGACGCAGCAAACGGCCGAGATCGTCATCGGCGAAAACAGCGATGCCGGCCACCTGAAGCTCGAGATCGATCGGGGCTTCGTCGAAATCAAGGGCGGGCGGATCACGGCGCCGGTCAAGAGCCGGGAAGAGCTTGCCGCGCGCATGGCGTTCGAGTTCGATCGTGCGGCTGAACCCGGCGCGCGCATGATGGGCGGCGATGCCTTTGCCGAGGTTCAGGCGCGCGCCGTCGCGTCGATGAAGCAGTTGCTGGCGCAAGCCGGCTGGCATACGGCCCTGGTGGTGGCCCATGAGGGAACGAACCGGCTGCTGCTGAGCTGGATGACGGGCGCAGGCTTGCGGGCGGTGCAGTCGTTCGAGCAGGACCTCGCCTGCATCAACGTTCTCGACTTCGACATGGTCCCCAAGGAAGACGGCTCCGTGGGAACGGAGATCGAGCGGCGGTTCATCAAGTCGGTCAACCTGACCCCCTACAACTACACCAAGCATGGCATGAACATGACGGCGCTCGAGGCGATTTTCGCGCGCAACTGAGTGGAGCCATGCCTGCAACGACAAAAAAGCCCGGCTGCTTGCGCTGCCGGGCTTTCTCGTGGGGCTGGTGTGTCATTATGGGCGGGGGGAGCCCATTACGCTTCAGGCGCGATCGCGTGTTCATCAGCGTCGGTAATACATGTAAACGCCGGGGTGTAACCAATTTCCTAACGGCCGAAAGTTTTAGAAAGATTCCCTTCGAATGCCGTCGAGGGCGCCGCGCGATCGCGCGTGCGCGGCGGCTGCCTGCGGTCTGGCTGGTAAAGGGTTCGTGAATGAGCCAATGATGCCGACCAGCGCCAGCCGGGAGGGGAGTGCCGATGCAGCTTGTTTCGAAGACCTACTGGGCGGGAGCGCCCATGAACATGCGTCGCAAGCCGGCGGATTTCGAGGTCGACAACCTCTTGCTGCGGACCCCCGATTTTCGTGAACATCGTGGCCTGTTCTGGCGGCCGCGGGGGGTAACCCGGCCGCGAACGGCTGTGGTCGTCATGCATCCGCGGGCTGATTTCACGCATCATTACGTGATCCCGCGGCTGGTGGATGCGGGGATTGCCTGCCTTGCCGCCAACACACGCAATCCCAACAACGATGTCACCACCGTTCACGAGGAGATCATCCTGGATGTCGCGTCCTGCGTCTCGTACCTGAAGGGCCGGGCGGGCGTGCAGAATGTGGTGCTGGTCGGAAATTCCGGCGGCGGTGCCCTGAACGGGTTCTACCAGGCGCAGGCAAGGGCCGGGAAGGGCAAGCGACTTGCCAGGACGCCTGGTGGACGGCGAACGCACCTGAACGACGCCGAGATGATCCCGGCGGATGGCATGGTCTATATCTCGGCGCACAAGGGCGAGGGGATGATCATGAACGAGATCATCGACCCGGCGGTTGTTGACGAGATGAACCCGCACCTGAGCGATCCGACACTCGACATGTATGACGAGAGCAACGGGTTCCGCACGCCGCTGAAGCTCGATGGCTCGGATGCTGTCTGGAGCGCGTATGATGACGCCTTCGTGAAGATTTTTCGTGCGGCACAGCTGGCGCGGGTTGCCCGCATCGATGCGATCGCGCGGGCCATGATCGCAGAGAACCGCCGTGCCGAGGAACTGCACAACGATCCAGACTTTTCGAAGCTGCCCGCCGCGCGGCAGCGCGAGGTGCTTCGGCGCGAGGCGTTCGAGCCGGTGCTGACGATCTATCGCACCATGGCAAACATCCACTATGTCGACCGGCACCTCGATCCGTCGGCGCGCGACTATGGATCGATCTTTTCGCCGCGGCCGGATCTCATGAACTGGAAGTTCTTCGGCTTCGGTCGGCAGGCGACGCCACATGCCTGGCTGTCGACGTGGTCGGGCCTGTCGTCGCAGGCGAACCAGATGCATGACCTGCCGCAGATCACCGAGCCGTCCCTTTTCATCAATGCGGGCAAGGATCAGGAAATTTTCCCGAAGACCGATGCCGTCCCGATGTTCAACGCGATGGCGTCGAGGGACAAGACCTATGTGGACTTTCCCAATGCGCGGCATTATTTCGAGCCGGAATTCGGTGCCCGCGAGGCGCCCGACGTCGAGAATGTCATGGACGTTGTTGTTCCGTGGATCCTCGACCGGTTTGGAGCTTGAGACATGTTGAAACAGCGACAGCCCTGGCTCGGGTCCGGCCGATGACCAAACCCTACAGGCTTTACGCCACCCATGGCTGCGGCTCGATGATTGTCGAGATCGGGTTCGCGCTTGCGGGGGTTCCGTTCGAGATTGTCGATGTGCCGTGGTCAGATACGGGCTGGAAGAGCAAGGCGCTCAGGAAAATGAACCCGCTGGGCCAGGTGCCAACGCTGGTCCTGCCCGACGGCAAGGTAATGACGGAGAGCGCGGCGATCCTGCTCCACCTCGCGGATACTGTCCCCGGGTTCGGGCTGATCCCGCCGCCCGGACATGCTTTGCGTGCCGATTTCCTGCGCTGGCAAGTGTTTCTGGTGGCGGCTGTCTATCCGACGTTCACCTACGCGGACGTGCCGGAGCGTTGGGTCGGTGAAACGCGTGACGAGGGCGCCGGCAAGACCTTGCGCGCGAGCACGCTCGCGCACCGCAAGGACCTCTGGCACTTCGTGGAGAAGCAGATCGACGGTCCCTGGTTTCTCGGCGAGACGTTTTCGGCTCTCGATGTCTATGTCTGGGCGATGTCCCTGTGGTCCCCCGGCCGCGCCTGGTTCAAGGCGGAATGCCCACGGCTGCACAAGATCGCGACGCGCCTCGACGCCCATCCGGCCGTGAAGAAAGTGGCCGCGCGCAACAGGATCTGAGGTGCATGCTTGCGGGGTGACAAGAATGCCGGATTTCGTGGTGCCATGGGGTCTCGACCGTTTTGGCACGTGATGCCTATTGAACTTGCCGCAAGGCGCACAATCTAAGTGCAAGTTGTTTGCAGCAAGGGAATGCGCCATGACGATCGACGCCGGGAAGATTCTGAACCAGTTCCTCAATAGTGGCATGGCCACAGGGCTTGCCGCCGGCGTGCTGGGTGGTGCGCTTGCCCGCAAGGCGGGCCTCGGGGATGTCGCCAAGATCGGTGGCCTCGCCCTGGTGGGAACGCTTGCCTATCAGGCATGGCAGAAGCACAAGGAGGGGCAAGGCCAGCTTCCCCCCGACCAGCGGACAGCGGGCATCGGCGGCACCATCGGTGGTGTGCTCTCGAACATGCCGGGTGTCGGCGATTTCATGCAGGGTAACGCCCAGGGTGGGCGGGGTGGCTTTGCAACCGGACCGATGCCGGACGCGCCGCAGCAGCAGAACCAATTGGGCTCGGCCGTGCTGGTGGCGATGATTGCCGCGGCGAAGGCGGATGGCGAGGTCGACCGCACCGAGAGCCAGAAGATCATGGGCCAGATGGAACAGGCCGGGCTGACGTCGGAAGAGAAGTCGTTCCTGCTGGGCGAAATGGCGCGCCCGCTGAACATCGAAGACGTGGCGAAGCTCGCCTCATCGCCGGAGGTGGCGGCTCAGCTCTACACGGCCTCGGCCATCGTCATCGACCAGGTCAACGAGCGCGAGCGGAACTATCTTGCCATGCTGGCGCAGCGCCTGAACCTGCCGCAGGGCTTCGTGCAGCAGCTGCACGCGGAACTTGCGCGCTGACCATCAGCGCGTCACAGACCCAATCGCTTGAACTGTTCTGGCGGCGCCTCCACCTCGTGGAGCGCCGCTGACAGCATTTCGGCCATGCGCGCCTCATCGGGTGACGAACTGCGGTTCTCGTTCTCTGCCGGGTCGTTGGCAGTGTCGTAGACATGGTTGCCGCTGAATTTTGCCCATGCCCAGAAGGGGAGCGGGTTCGAGACATCCCAGACCTGCTTGATGACGGGTACGGTGCTGCCCGGCATGCGTGAGAGGATCGCACGTTCGTCAGGCAGCGGCAGTTCCTGCTCGCGCGACAGGACGTGGGTTGGCATGGTCGACCATCGGTTCGACAGCATCGCGAGGGGTTCGTTGCGGGCGCCGGGGGCGCGCGCATATTTCCAGCGGCCGTCGGTAACGTGCACCTCGCGTCCCCATACGCCCATCAGGACCCAATCGCGGATCGAAGCTGTCGTGTCCTCGACCAGCGGGCGCAGGGACTTGCCATGGGTGCGCTGGCGCACCGTCACATCGAAGATGTCGGCGAGCGTTGCGAAGATGTCGACACCCGTCGTCAGGGCCGATACCTCGCGCGGCGGCATGCCCGGCCAGGCGATCAGCAAGGGGATGCGCCCCAGCGTGTCGTAGATCGGCACGCCCGGCTTGCCCCAGATGTCCTTCTCGCCCAGGTAATGCCCATGGTCGGTGCACAGGATGACAGCCGTGTCCTTCCAGAGATCGTTGCGCTCGATGGCGTCGAGCACGCGGCCAAGCCAGCGGTCGATCATCGTGAGCTTGGCGCCATACTGGGCGCGGACCTGGATGGCCTGTCGCTCGCTCAGCGTGCCGCCAGCGACCGCGCCCTTCATGTAGGGCGGCCAGATCAGGTGAGGGCCTTCCCACGTGGGGTCGTACATCGAGGCGTAGGGCTCGGGCGTGTCGAAGGGCTCGTGCGGGTCGAACTCGTCGACGAACAGCATGAAGCGCTTGTGATGACCGGCATTCTCGTCGAGCCAGCGCGCGGCTGCTGCCATGGTGCGTGGCCCGGGGAAATCCTGCTCGCCGCGGAACCAGCCGCGCGAGGCGTCATAGGGCATGTGTCCGCGGCCGAAGCGGGGGGCGCCTGCCCAGCTGGGGTCGGGGCGCGTCTTCCAGGGGTCGCCCTCGTGTCCGCGCTGATAGTCCCAGGCGGTGAAGTCGACATGGTAGTTCTCGCCACCGGTCTCGAAGAGATGCGGATGATCCGAGATCAGCTGCGTGATGACGCCAGCCTTGCGCAGGGGGTGGGTGATGGCATCTTCCCAGATCTCGACCGAGCCCCAAGGGCGCCACAGGAAATCCCACGCGCCGCAGAGAATGTCATGGCGCGCCGGCATGCATGGCAGCGATCCGGTGTAGTGCGTGTTGAACTTCAGCGCGCGCGACGCGAGGCGGTCGATGTTGGGGGTTGCGAATTCGCGTGCGCCCCAGGCGCCCAGCATGTGCCGGTTCAGGCTGTCGAGCAGGAGGACGATGACGTTTGCGGGCTTGGTCATGGCCCATCATGCACATGTTCGCGGCATAAAAAAACCGGCGCCGCCCCGGTTGCGGGATCGGCGCCGGTGGCTCAAGCGGCCTTGTCGAGCAGCTTAGATGACCTTCAGGCGATCGGCGGCGATGCGGCCGTCACGACCGGGCGCCGTCTCGAAGCTGACCTTCTGGCCTTCGTCGAGGCTCTGGATTCCCGAGCGCTGCAGGGCCGTGATGTGCACGAAAACATCCTTGCCGCCGCCATCGGGCGCGATGAAGCCGAAGCCCTTCGAGGTGTTGAAAAATTTTACCACGCCAGTCGTCATATTCAGTCCATTCCTTCACAAAACCACGGCCGCTCCACAGACTGCCTGCGGGCGTGCCAACTGCGCTTGACTTGTGAGTGAGGAAGATGTCGGCGGGACGCGGAACCAACACCAAGGTCTTTGAGTAAGGACTGGTATCAGGCACTTGCGGCACGTCTTCATGCACGTCGGTCTACAAAGCCATTCGCGGAGCGGAGAATGGCGAAGCTTGGGTGCCCGTGCAAGCAGGAAAATCGTTCTGTTTTCACAAATAAACGCGCTTGATCCTTGCGTTTGCGCGCTTTCACATAACGTCAAGTTTTTTTAATTCTGCCGCTTGCTCTGGCGCATGGTGTGCGCTGGCGTGGCCCATTGTTGAACAGCGGCGCCGCACATGGTAACCACCCGCGCTCTCGAGCGGCTCAGGGATGGGTGGCTGAGTGGTTTAAAGCACCGGTCTTGAAAACCGGCGAGGGTTCACGCCCTCCGTGAGTTCGAATCTCACCCCATCCGCCACTAACTCTCCTAAGCTATTGAAATAGCTTTTTTTTGGAGAGTGCGCCCATCCTTACACAGCCTTCTACACATGCTTCGCACGCGGATGCCCGCGGACGACTGGTGGCGGGTTTGGGCGGCTGCCCTCTTTGGGGCGGCGCGGGCTGGGTGGCAAATCGGGTTGCAATTGTTGGCAGGGATACGGGGACAGTGTCTTCGCGGTCGTCACGTCACCAGCTGAACCCGGCCCCGGCCTTGACCATCGCGTTGTCGCCCGCCATCGCCACGCCGACGTTGAAGTCCACATCGCCTGCCGCGCGTGAGTAGCTCACGGCGACTGCCGTCGAGCCATTATAGGTGGCCGTGTTGAACCCGATCCGGTTGGCCTTTCCGTCGGCAGGCGCGACGGTTGTCATCGCGGCTGCCGTTGCGGAGCCTTCGACGGCTTCGCGGCGGGTGTTCTCAAGGGCTTCAGGAATGAAAGCTTCGAAGCCTGCCACCGAGTTCTGGATGGCGACCAGTTGCGCTTCTGCGCCTGATATGCGGGCGGAAAGGGCGCTCACACTTGCACCCAACGCTGTGACGGTGCTTGACCTCGCGAAGGCGGTCAGTGGTACGAGCCGACCTATGCTACTAGAAATGTCATCATCAGATGAGCATAACTCTGGAGCTGTATATTCCATACCATACGAGCATCGAACGTATACACCCTCTCCGCCACGCAGAGGCGCAGAGTTATAGTTGGGCTGAAACCACCATGGATACTGGTCGTCGAATCCGGGAGGCGACGGGGACGGGCTGACGCCGGTCCAATCCTCCGCCACCGCCGTCGATGACAAGGCGAGCAGTGCCGCGAGTGTCCTGATTGCCAGTTTCATGTCGTGCCCCCCATCTGTGTGCGGCCCGCGTGGCCGGTCTGGGCGATATCAGAGGGTTCGCAGATGGGTGGTTCAAGGACATTTGCCCGACAGTTGTCGGATTAGGGATGAATGTTGCAGCTACTGAGCTGTAGCTCCTTGAAGCGTAGGAGCAGGCAACAATCGCGCCGTTCCCGAGATCAAGCTTGTACGCCTGCAACACCCCCCGCCTTGATCCCGCAGCATTGTCCGTGCCCTCATCAGGCCGTGATCAGGGGAGTCGATCATGTTTTCTTGGACATTGCGAATTGTGGGCTGGATCATCGGCATCTATGCGCTGCTCTTCATTATCTGTACGCTTCTGAAGTTTCTGAACGCCCCTCAGACGGTAGTTGCAGATCAGACTTATCCGATATCCCCAGCACCGAATTCGGTGTTTTATAGAACGGCACGTCAAGGTGACATCGTGTTGTACGCGGGATATGACCATGATCGTACGCTCGACGTATTTGCATTCAATCCAGCGCAGAACGCTTTCGTTGCCCGAGAGCAGTACCGCCTAGAGCAGCACGGTTTTGTTCCCCGGGAGCGGTACCGCAGAAACAATGCGTTGGTGATCTGCGAGGCGCCGACAGGGGTGGTACTTTCTGGCCCAGGAAACTCCCAGACCGCTAATTTTCGGGCTGGTGCGCTCTCAATGCAGAGATCAGAAGTCCCATGCCCTGATCCGTCGTCAGGCATCGCATGCCGTGACGGCTTTATACTTTTTCATGGCTGGTTGCCTGGGAGATTGGATACGCTCACCATCTGCTACAGTTCTGAAGCCCGCGCGACGACTTTTCACATCACTTCCGCTGAAGGGGTACGTCGCGACCTAGGAGCGGCTGGAACATCTCCGGGCAAGCCCGGGCGGTTCGTTGTCACGCGCGGGGTACAACCCAACACGTTCTTGGCGCATCACACTCAAGTCATTCCCGGAAGTGCTGTTCTCGTAGATGTAGACGCAGGAACGGTCGAACCGTTTGCCATGCCAGATCTATCAGAAGTGTTCGTATCTCGCGGCTTTGGCGCCGGTTTTCACGGGGTGACGCTTCATCCTGTTCGCGGCGGCCTCGTGGCCGAAGGCGAAGGGGGCGATGTATTCTTCTTGCAGAATGGAAATGCGCGCTTGCTCAGCGACAGCGCTGTCGGGGAGTCGGTCCGTATCGGGTCAGAGAGTTGCACCGTAATGCTCGTTGCCCGTGCTGACGCGGGCAAAGAGTTCCGCATTTACGACCTTTGCGGTCGATAGCCTCAAATAAACGCGAGCTCTGGAGAAATCACCTGCGGGAATTCGTGAATGACGGCGAGGAGCGTGTCTTCCGTGCTTTGACCGCGTTGTCGAGGGACACCTTGATCCGGACGAGGGGCGCCTCTGTTTGCCTGGCTGGCATCTGTGGCATCGTGGTCGTTCGGCGCGCGTTGTTGATGTTCCTGCGGTAGAAATTCATCGTCCGTCCGCCGACCTCGCGCTGGGCGCTACTCATGCGCTTGAGGGTAGCGTGGCTGGGAGACAGGTGGGTTATTGCACCAGCTTGCGACACGCCTGCGGCATGGCTTGCAGCTTGAGGCCTTTTTCGGGGACATAGGGGCGCGTGCCGGTGGTGCGCCAGGAGGTGTCGGTGAGCCAGGAGGCCAGTTCGGTGCCGCAGCCGTCGCCTTCGGGGACGGGGTCCTGGTCCTTGCAGGTGTCGCTGTCGGCGGGGCAGGCGATGCGCAGGTGCATGTGCGCGGTGTGACCGCGCCAGGGCCTGATCTTGCGCAGCCAGGCGCGGTCGGCCTCTTGCGTGCGTTCGCACAGGGCCTGCTTGATGGGTGGCGAGACGAATATGCGCTCGACGTCGGGGTGTTCGGCAGCGCGACGGAGCATGGCGTATTGCGTGGCGCCGAAGCCTTGCGTGACGGTTGCGGCCGCGAGGTCGACGAGCGAAGGCGGCGTGAAGCTCTCGAGTTCATCGGGCGTGAGACGGCGTGCCGGCAGCGGGGTCAGCCAGATGTCGGCGTCGAGCCCGGTCTGGTGCGAGTTATGATCGGAAGGGGTGGGGCCTCCCCTGGGTTGCGCCAGGTCGCCCACAAGAAGGCCGCGGTGGCCATCGCTCGAGACCTGGCGGGCGAGGTCCTCGACAAGGCGTACCAGCGCGGGATGACCCCAGGCGCGATTGCGTGAGGGCTTGAGGACCTGCCAGTGGGGCGAATCGCTGCCGAGGCGCGCGGCGCCGGCGATGCAGCCATTCGTGTAGGTCCCGTGGACCATCGGCTTGCTGGGGCTGGCGCTGCGGACTGCGGCAAAATGTGCGGCGGCGGGGCCGCTGCTGCGGGCCGGAGGGGCTGCGGAGGCCTGCGCGTGGGTCGTTGCGGACAGGCCGGTTGCCAACAGGAGTTGCAGCAACACTCTGGTTAAACGTGGCATCGGGGGATCCTCCACATCGGCCCATGGCAGCGCGGGGGCGTGTCAATTTCAGGGCAAAGCCGCGGCTGCGTCCGGGATGAAACCACATTTCATGGAAGGGGCGGGGTAGCAACAAACCGCAGGTTGGGCTACATAGCCCCCGATTTTGCCGCCTTGCGACGTTCTTCCCGGATGGGCCGGGGCGCGCCCCTCATGAAATGCCAGGTCACGCATGTACGCCGTTCTGCTTACCATCGAAGTCATTGTCTGCATTGCCATGATCGTCGTGATCCTGCTCCAGCGGTCGGAAGGCGGCGGACTGGGGCTGGGTTCTGGCGGCGGGATGAGCGGGCTCATGTCGGGGCGGGGCGCTGCCAACGTGCTGACACGCACCACGGTGATCCTGGCCACGATCTTCATCGGTACGTCGATTGCGCTGGCGCTGCTGGCGAAGAATTCAGGCGGGTCGAACCCGTGGGGCGAGGTGACGTCGGAAGACAAGCCCCTGGGCACCTTGCCCGATGTTCCGGCAGGTGCGCCGAGCGCGCCAAGCCTGCCCACGCCGTCGGCGACGCCTGTTCCGGCTCCGGCTCCGGCGGCAGCGCCTGAAGCCGCGCCGGCCAGCCCGGCTGCGCCCTCGGGTGCGGCCAATCCACAGCCGGCGCAGCCTGCGCCTGCTGCACCGGCGGGTGGCGGCGGGAATTAATCCGCCTTTCTTGCGACTTTCTCGTGCCGTGCGTGAAACGCGTTCCACGGAGCGCGACAAAATTATGTTGTTCCATACGGCATGAAGTCATTAAGGAGAGGGTCCATGGCGCGGTTCATCTTCATCACCGGCGGCGTGGTTTCCTCCCTCGGTAAAGGCATTGCCTCGGCAGCCCTCGGCGCGCTGCTGCAGGCACGTGGTTACAAGGTCCGGCTTCGCAAGCTCGACCCCTATCTCAACGTCGATCCGGGGACCATGTCCCCGTATCAGCATGGCGAGGTCTTCGTCACCGATGACGGGGCGGAGACCGATCTCGACCTCGGGCACTACGAGCGTTTCACCGGCGTTTCGGCGACACGCGGGGACAGTGTCACGACAGGGCGGATCTATCTCGACATCCTGTCGCGCGAGCGACGCGGCGACTATCTGGGTGCGACGATCCAGGTCATTCCGCATGTTACCGATGCGATCAAGCAGTTCGTGCTGAACGACAGCGACGACGTCGATTTCGTGCTGTGCGAGATCGGCGGCACGGTCGGCGACATCGAGAGCCTTCCGTTCCTCGAGGCGATCCGGCAGGTCGGCAATGACCTGGGCCGCGAGCGCAGCCTGTTCGTGCATGTGACGCTGGTGCCCTATATCGCGGCCTCGGGCGAGCTGAAGACCAAGCCGACGCAGCACTCGGTCAAGGAATTGCGCTCGATCGGCATCCAGCCGGACATCGTGCTGTGCCGCTCCGACCGCGAGGTGTCGGCGGAAGAACGACGCAAGATCGCGCTGTTCTGCAACGTGCGGCCCTCGAGCGTGATCCAGGCGCTCGACGTGGCGACGATCTATGAGGCGCCGCTGTCCTATCATGCGCAGGGCTTCGACGACGAGGTGCTGTCGATCTTCGGGATGCGCGATGCGGCACCGCCGAAGCTCCAGCGCTGGCAGACCGTGGTCAAGCGGATCAAGGAGCCCGAGGGCGAGGTCAAGATCGCGATCGTCGGCAAGTACACGGGCCTGAAAGACGCCTACAAGTCATTGAACGAGGCGCTGGCGCATGGCGGCATCGCCAACAATGTGCGCGTCAAGGTCGAGTGGCTCCAGTCCGAGATCTTCGAGCAGCCCGGACATATCCAGCATCTGGAAGATGTGCACGGCATCCTGGTGCCCGGCGGGTTCGGCGAGCGCGGGACCCTGGGCAAGATCGAGGCTGCACGCTTTGCCCGGACGCGCAATGTTCCCTATTTCGGGATCTGTTTCGGCTTGCAGATGGCGGTGATCGAGGCGGCGCGGAACCTGGCCGGCCTCGCGGATGCGACGTCGACCGAGTTCGGGCCCTGCAACACGATGGTCGTGGGCCTCATGACCGAGTGGATGCAAGGCAACCAGCTTGAAAAGCGCCGCGCGGGCGGGGACCTGGGCGGCACGATGCGGCTGGGCAAGTTCGCGGCCACGCTCAAGCCCGGCAGCAAGGTGGCAGCGATCTATGGCAGCAACGAGATCGAAGAGCGGCATCGCCATCGCTACGAGGTGAACCTCGCCTATCGCGAGCAACTCGAGAAGGCTGGTTTCATGTTCACGGGCATGTCGCCTGACGGGCTCCTGCCCGAGATCTGCGAGCGTCCGGACCACCCGTGGTTCATTGGCGTGCAGTTCCACCCGGAGCTCAAGTCACGCCCCTTCGAGCCGCATCCCCTGTTCGCGAGCTTCATCGAGGCGGCGGTGCACCAGAGCCGGCTTGTGTGATCGATTGCCATTTTCCGCGCTTCGTCATGGACGGCGCGGTTGCGGCCATGCTTTCCTTGGTTTCTCAAAGGGGTGGTTCGCATGAACAGAACGATTGCAGTGGTTGTTTCCGCGTTGCTGGCCGGGTCGGCTTCGGCGCAGGACTGGACGGGTTTTTATGTCGGTGGCCAGGCTGGCTACAGCTTTGGCGACTCGAGCGCTGCGGCGGCTCTTGGTGACAGCTGGGGAATCGAACCGCCGGCGCTTCAGGCCGGTGTGACGAGCCTGTTGGCCACAAATCTCGAGCCCGAGGGTTGGGGTGTCGGCGTGCACGCCGGCTATAACCACCAGCTCCCCAGCGGTTTCGTGCTTGGCGGCGAACTGAGCTATTCGTTCAACGACCTGGATGATGGCCGGTCCACGCCGCAGACGGTTGCGACGACCACGCTTCCGGCGCTGACCTATGCGGTCGGCAATACCGTCGAGGTCGAACAGTCCATCACGGCGCGTGCCAATATCGGCTTTGATTTCAAGCCGGTGCTTGGCTACCTCGTGCTCGGCTACACGTGGGCGGACACGACCGGTGGCGCCGAGATCCTGAGCAATGGCGGCTACAGCAAGCAGGGCTTCGGCTCGGAGTGGCTGGGTGGTTTCACCTATGGCCTCGGCGGGGCGTTCCCGATCAATGATCGCTGGTCCGTCCGGCTTGAATACCTGCGCACCGATTTCGAGGACATGCAGTTTGCGACGGCGTATCGCGCGGGCAGCTCGTTCACGTCGCCTGCCTACAGCGAGACGTTCACGCAGGATCTGGATCTCGAGACGGTCCAGGCGGGTGTGAGCTACCGCTTCTAGGCCTGGATGACCCGATCATCGAAGCGCGTCCGCTCCGGCGGGCGCGCTTTTTTTATGGTGTTGCCTCAGGCCACCGCGGTGCGGATGGCCTTGAGCTGGGAGAGCAGACGTTCGGCGCTGTCGAGCGGCAGGCAGCTTGGTCCGTCGCAGAGGGCCTTGTCGGGGTCGGTGTGGAACTCGAGGAACACGCCGTCGGCGCCGGCGGCAACGGCTGCACGTGCGATGACGGGGACGCCCTCACGGCGCCCACCGGTCGAGCCGCCGCTGGTGCGCGGGTCGGCGCCGGGCAGTTGCACCGCATGGGTCGCGTCGATCGTCACGGGGACGCCGAGCCTTTGCATCTCGCCGATCGCCAGCATGTCGACGACAAGGTTGTTGTAGCCGAACGAGGTGCCGCGCTCGCAGAGCACGATGTCGAGGCTGGGCGCGGCCTCGCGCACCTTGGTGATGATGTTCTTGCAATCCCACGGGGCGAGGAACTGTGCCTTCTTCACGTGGAGCCAGCCGCCATTGGCTTCGGTTGCGCGGGCGGCGGCCGTGACAAGGTCGGTCTGGCGGCACAGGAAGGCCGGGATCTGGACGATGTCGGCGATGGCTGCGACCGGTTCGGCCTGGTCGATCTCGTGCAGGTCGGTCGCGATGGGCACGTTCAGCGTCTTCTTGATTTCGGCGAGCATGGCGAGGCCGTCGTTGAGGCCGGGGCCGCGATAGCTCTTGATCGATGAGCGGTTTGCCTTGTCGAAGCTGGCCTTGAACACATAGGGCAGGCCGAGCTTGCCGGTCACTTCTTTCAGGTGGCGACCGA